>VSOD01000229.1 GCA_009774655.1 Lachnospiraceae bacterium | reverse complement strand
AATGAGGATTACAGCCCAGCAGCAGTGCTGGGGGAGCTTAAGGCGCAGGGCAGAGAGGGGGAATTTAATACTACTGTCTGCGTGGCAACGCTGTACAGCTATATTGATAAGGGCGTTTTTCTTAAGCTGACAAATAAGGACTTGCCAGTAAAGAAGAATAAAAAGCGGAAATATAAGAAAGTGCGCAAGCAGCAGAAAAGGGCGGCAGCAGGCGACAGCATAGAGAAACGCCCAGAAGAGATAGACAAGCGGGAAGAGTTCGGACACTGGGAAATGGATAGCGTGATAGGCAAGCGGGGAGTATCTAAAAATACGCTGCTGGTACTGACAGAGAGGCAGACACGGGAAGAAATCATATTCAAGCTGCCAGACCATACAGACGAGGCAGTAGTAGCCGCACTGGATACTTTAGAAAAGCGCTGGGGCGCTGATTTGTTCGGCAAGGTATTTAAAAGCATTACAGTAGATAACGGCAGCGAGTTTGCGGACGTAAAGGGCTTAGAGCGTTCCATATTGAATGAGGGGGAAAAGAGGACGCATTTATATTACTGCCACCCATATAGCAGCTGGGAGCGTGGCACGAATGAGGTAACAAACAAAATGATACGGCGCAAAGTGCCAAAGGGTACAAACTTTGACGACAAGACCGACGAGGAAATAGCAGAAATAGAGGGCTGGATAAACGGATACCCACGCAGGATACATGGGTATAAATCGGCAGGGGAGCTTTTCGAGGCAGAGATAGAAAAGCTGGCTTAATATCCATACCGCAGGCTTTGAGAGGCTGGCAGCAGTGGCAGCCTTAAAACTGCGCCCGCATCTGCCCGCAGGGATTTACAAGGCGGGTACATTCTGGTATAGTAAGGGTAGCATATCTGCTATCTTTCAATCTGTATAGTTAAATTCTACAATAAACACCACCCGTTATTAGTAAAAATGCCGAAAGTGAAAAATTGTTCAAAAAAAGGTTGAAATTTTTATTGTCAATACTTTTTGCAAAAAATAATTGCTTTTTTTATACTATTATGTTAAAATTGAGTTTTATGGAAATTTCTATATGGATTTTATCAAAAACACATCCATCTGCTAGAAAACTTATTTCTAGCATGAAAATGCCAGTTTTTCCCGTAAAATCAAGGTTTTCAGCACTTTTTGAAATAAAAAAAGCCCCCTTTAGACCTTATAATATAATACAATCTTTTTTATTTCTATTGTCTTTTAAAGATATTATTGTTTGTATAAAAAGAAAATTTGACTCTTAAAAGAAAAATGGTAGGTAGCATATAAACAGATAGTGAATCACTTGTCAAAAAATAAATATATACATTTTCTTTCAACAGGTAATTCCCATCCATCAACACAGCAATCTACTATTTTCTTTTTTTAAAAGGCATCATTTCTTTACAATAGTGCTTGCACCTTATCATACAATGCTGGTTCTGCTATAACTTTTAGATATGGCAGACATGACAGTACATTGTCTTTTCTCATATTCGTGAGTATCCTAACCTGTTTCCAGTTGAGGGCCTTCCCCTCTTTCTGGATTTTATGTACAGCCCATATCAGTTCTCTGGCCCAATACTGTTCCTGGGATTCTTGATACTCTGATACCTCTGCTTTGCACAAAGGCATCAGCTCTAATCGCTTATCAGGATAACCTAATAATTTACAGACTGCAAATTCTGTTACTCTGTGCGGTCTTTGGTCTCCACTACCCCATAACTGTCTGACTGCATCTTTTACCAATGGCAGTGATTCCCTGTCTATCTGCTTCCAGTCTTTAGGCTTTGCCCCGCATTTCTGACGTGTTTCTTTCCTGTAACTGTATTTTCCATATTTCCCACCGCCGACAGGCTTCACCACATTATAGGATGCATTTAATCTTTTTGCTATTTCGGGATATTTCAATCCCTGTTTATGAAGCTCTTTTATCTTATCATCAAATAGCTGTTCCTGTGTCCTGTCAGGCAGTTCCATACTGCATAATTTTTCTATCGGCACATTCAGGAACATTGCAATCTGGCACACCTCAAAGCAGTTGAGCCTGTAATTGTTAAATACTTTCTGTATCTGCCACAGTTCCCCTAATCTCTGTTCAGGAAGTTCTTTATAAAACACCATAAAATCATCATAAAACTTTTGGATATTCCTCTGCTCTCCCCTGACTGACAGATATTCTGTGCCTGACATTTCAGAATGTAGGAACTGACCGACAGCAACGGAATTTCCCATATCCATATCTGACTGGAAAACTGCTCCCACATATCCTGCAAGCTGTTTCTCAATTTCATTCCCATAGATAATATCCATCTCTTTTATTTCCTGTTCTGCCGTGACCAGATTAGGACTTGCTTTTCCGCTGATAATTACAGAACTATTCAATAATTTACAGCCATGCACAGGACATATCTCCACTCCTGCCAACTGATGGATTCTGTGCCAGTAGGATTCTCCATAAAAGGTTCTATCTTCTTCTGTACATAAAGGGCAGTATCTCAAATACCTGTGTTCTCCATTCTTCTGTTTGGGAATGGCAAGCAGGTTGTTGTAATTTCCTCCCATACTGCACAGTGCTTCAAATGCCCTTTTTCTTCTCTCATAGGGCAGAAATCTTGCATAATAAGGAAACATGGTATGTTTTCCAACCAGTTCAGCCATAGATTTCTTCTTACACAAGGCTTCCAAGACTTCTAATCTCATTACATTCAAAAATTCCATATCTGGTCTTACTTTTTTATCTGCAAAAACATCCTCTGCACAAAATATATAGGCAGGATAACCACTTTGCACATAATACCTCGCAAGTACGCTATATATTAGTTCATCAGGATAAATTTCTGGAAAATATGCAATACCCATAATATAACCCCTTTCACACTGCAATCTCTGTAATGCTGATTTTCCCCTTTAACAGAGATAACATATCACAACGATTCTTTTTCGCCTGCTCTGCAAGTTCCATGAAGCTCCATTCAGAACTATCACCTTTATCCGCTGAATAAATGACTGGCTCCACATTATCCTCTGCCTTATCAATAGTGCCTGTGGCTCTGCCATCTTTATTAGAATCTGTTTCCTGTGGCAGTATGCCAGTCTCTTGTCTCTCTTTCACTGGCAGTACAGGATTCCCTTGTTTTTCTTCCTGACCAAAACTGCCGACTACCTCTAATGCACTGCTCCCCTTTTTCTTTTTAACGGCATCCCTTTTTATCACCACGGATGGCCTTATATGGCTATGGAGCATATTCATCCTCTGCTCATAGGCTTCATTGAGAGAAATCATATCCAGTGCTTCTCTGCCGTTTAAAATGCTGATTTCCTGTGCATCATGGATAAGAGAAACAACTACTGCAAGCACTCCTGCCGAATGTTCATACAGCCATTGGATAATGTTGTCAGATAAGACTGATTCCTCCTGCACATACAGATACCGAAACAAAGCAGTACAGAACTCTCTAAAATAGGTATCATACTCACATCCCTTATACCGAAGCCCCAATGCCCTCCTTGCAAGATAATCAACACTCTCAAAGAAAGTCTCCGCCTCTGGTGTTCCTACCATGCAGATAGATATTCCACTGTTATTGATAAGCTGTGTGAGCATCCCCACAAGGCTTTTCCCTTGTTTGTGATGAACAATGTTTTGTATTTCATCTACCACTAACAGCCCTATATGGTTCAAGGCTATCTGTGACACACTGCCTATTAACATATCAGTAGTAGCCCTTGCCCTCAATGCCATGTCATAGTAATGGGTATCAAGTTCCATATCTAGTTCCCTTAGAATCTGTAACAGAAGCCCTTTCACCGAACAGTCAAAAGGACATTGAACCACAACTGCAGGGATAATCTTACAGAATGGCTCTTCCATCTCAATCACCCTGTTTTCTGTTGCAATGCTGATAGCTCTGGATATAGCAGAACTCTTTCCAATACCACTGCTCCCTATGATGGTAAATGAATCACTCCCACCAATAATGCCCTGATAGCCATAGCCTGTCCTTTCTGCATCCCTTATCCTCTTTCCATTCTCATTCCTTTGCTGTACTGCCAGTTTCCCCTCTTTTTTCTGTAGGCTACGGAGCATGGCAAGGTATAGCTTTGAATAGATTTCCTCTGACATTACAGAGGGAAGATAAATATTATAGATTTCATTCAGTGCCATAAGTCTCTCTGATTTGTTCTTTAATCGGATACTGTTATCATAATAAGGCTTAATTTCCAATTTTTCTTTCAGTTCCGCCCCTGACAGCATGGGAGGCAGTTTCTCAACAATATTCCACTTATCCTTAAGCATTTATCGCCACATCCTTTCCAAAGTCCTTATGAAGTCTTTTCTGTTCCTTTTCCCTGTTTGCCCTGATATTTTTAACAGATGGCTTTGTCTGCTCTCCTGATGCCCTTGCAATCACATTGATATGTCTTGCAAGGTCTATCTCCGCTTGTATCCTGCTTCCTGTCTCCTGCCTGACCAAATCCCTCTGCCACTGCTTCATAGCCTGCACACCCGTTAAATCCTTTTCTCTGAATCTGCTTTCCACTAAATCAAAGGAAATATATGCACCATTCTCAATCAACCATATCTGACACACATTATCAGGATTATAAGCAACAAGACACTCTTTCCCATTCAGATACTGCTCCCTGTAATTGATATTGTGGTAGTGCATCCCATTTACCGACAGCCCAAACCTTGTAAACTTGCCTGTCACTCTCGGAAGCAATGTCAATATAAGCTGTTCCCTATCTATGGTGATTAAATTGCATCCATCCTGTCTGCACCCATAATTCCATATTTCATTTGCATACGGAGCGATTTCTTTTTTCAACATATCTTCTGTATAGGGAAAATTCTCTAAAACCCTTTTGGTATTGTAAAAGATAATACAGTGAATGATAATCTTTTCAAACTCTGCCATTGTCAGACAAGCATCCTTCCTGTAATCATGTACCCCTCTTTCCTGAAAATCAGGCTCTACAACCCCTTTTCCTTTGAGCTGGTTTTTATAATATCCCTGTATGCAGTCAAAGAACTTCTCAACTTTGGACTTCAATTCAGGGCGGTAAGATGGCAGGTTTATTATTTGTACCCCTAAATCTGTTATCTGCTCAAAAACAGTCCCTTTGTACTCACTACCCATATCAGTAACAAATTTCCCTGATAACTTATTACAGTTCCAATCCTGCCGATTTATCTCAATCCCAAATGACCTGCAATGCTCCACCTTATCAGTGATAACATTCAGCATCAAATTTCTTAATGAATATGTGCCACCTTCCCATGAAAGCGAGTACCCACAACACAAACCGCTATAAGCATCCACACAAGCAGTTAATATAGGTCTGCCAACAATACCACCAGCTTCATTTATCAAGTATATATCCAATGTTGTAGCATCCAACATCCCCACTCCAACACAGGGAGCAAATGCCTGTACTCCATCTCCCACCAAAGGTCTCTGATTCCTTTGGTAATACGAAAGCCCATTCCTGCTGATATACTCTGTCTGTTTTTTATTATATTTGCGAAAGAAATAGCGGAATTGATAGAAAGATGGATATACAAGAAACAGCTTCCCATCTGTATCACAATAGGAATCCTTTAGCATAAGAGTATATACATTTTTCAAGGTTCGCTTCTTTGTAGTGTAGTAATACTTATTCAAGGCTTTCCTCATGTTCTTTTCATCCCGTGTCAATGCTCTCTGTGTATTCCTCTCCTGCGGAGCAAGGCTTCTAATATCCTGTGAGGCTAGATATTCACACAGGTATTTCCTTACTGACTGCTTGCTGATTCCATGTTCCTCTGCCATTTTTGCTATCAATCCACTTCGCATGGCTTCATCAGACACAAAAGGCAGAATTGTAGAAATGATGTTATATCTCTGGTAAATAATCTTCTTAATATCAGGGCTGTATTCTTCCAGAATATCAATGTCTGTTTCTCCTGACTGGTTGGATTCCTGCATTTCCTTTTCCTCTACAAAGTCATTCAGCTTTCCAAGCTCTATCCATACAGGCATTGTTTTCTTAATGCAGTCAATTACAAGCACCTGTTCAGCTTCTACCGCAAGCACTCTGAAAATATGGGTACTCTCATTCTCTTTTCTTTCACAATCTCCATTCCCACTAACATTCCCTTTTTCATTTTTCTTTTTAAGAAGCATATTTTTCTTCAAGCCATCCCTATTCATTTACAGCACCTTCTTTCTCAATCACAATCCCCCAATCTGATACTCCATGCCTTAGCCAGAAATCCCTTGATGCCTGTAACAGCTTTGCTGTCAATGGCTTTGTAAGATGCTTTCTTTCTACACACTCCCTGACCATCAAATCATTATCTGCTTTGACACAGACAAAATCAGAAGTATAACCACCATCCAAACCATCCAGTAGGACATTCACCCGAAAACTTTTAATATCCTCTGAACAGTCAAGCAGGTCTGCAAAGGCATACTGAACAGCATCAAATGTCCTGCATACATCTTCACATTTAGACAGCTTCCTCTTTTCACATCTTCCTTTAAAGTTCTTCTTTCTCACAGCGAGACACCTCCATATTCAGGAATTACAGGTATTCAGGCATATAACAGCTTATCCCCAAAATGGTACTATCACTTTTGGGAGAATCCCCAAAAACAGATACCCTTTTCCCAAAAGCCAAAACTCCCAAAAACGGCAAAACAGCCATTTTATTTTTGGGAAACAAGAATCCCCATTTTTCAGGCACTCCCAAAAACAAATCCCCAAAAATAAGCTCCCAAAAGTGGTTTTTGGGAAAATCTCCATGTCCAGGGGCACACCCGATTATCCTCTAAGGGCAATTTTCCCTATCCTCGCCCCATTTTTCCCAAAAATAACACAG
>VSOD01000228.1 GCA_009774655.1 Lachnospiraceae bacterium | reverse complement strand
GCGGTAGCCAGAATAGAAGCTGTTCGGAAATAGTGACAGGAAGTGAAGCATTAAGGCGGGAGTTTTCCCGCCTTTTTTCTTTGGATGATTCTGTTGAAAGTGCCCTGTCGATACTATATACTGGAAGGCAGGAGGAATAGCAATGGGTGAAAAGCTGAAAAAATTGCCAATGGGGATCGACAGTTTTGCCAGACTGCGCACGGCAGGTTATTACTATGTGGATAAAACGGGAATGATCAGGGAGCTGCTGGAGGATTCCTGTAAGGTAAATCTGTTCACCAGACCGAGAAGATTCGGCAAATCTCTGAATGTGGATATGCTGAAAACCTTTTTTGAGATCGGTACAGAGCCGGAATTGTTCGAAGGTTTGACGATCTGGACCTGTGAAGATATTTGTGACGAATATTTTGCGAAATATCCGGTCATCTCTTTGACATTGAAAGATGTTGAAGGAGAAGATCATGAGATGGCTTATCAGGCTCTGTGCAGCAGCGTTGGCATTGAAGTAAGAAGACTGTGCGTCAAGTATGGCCTGCTGGACAGTGACCTTTTGCTGGATACGGATAAGATATTTCTGAAAGAGGTGCTTGCGGAGCGGTATGAGAGAGGGATTGCCGTGTGCCTGCGCAGGCTTTTTGAACTGTTGGCACAGGTGTGCGGCAGACAGGTCATTCTTTTTGTAGATGAATATGACGTACCGCTGGACAAGGCACGTCAAAACGGTTACTATGACCAGATGCTGGGCACGATCCGGAATCTTCTGAGTACTGTGCTGAAATCCAACAGCAGTCTGGAGTTTGCAGTATTGACAGGCTGCCTTCGTATTGCGAAGGAGAGCATTTTTACAGGGTTGAACAATTTTGTGGTCAATTCTGTCTCGGACGAAGAGTACAGTGCGTATTTCGGCTTTACGGATGCGGAAGTGCAGCAGATGCTGGCTTATTACGGGCTGACAGAGCGCTGTGAGGTGATCAAAGAGTGGTATGACGGATATCGCTTCGGCGGCACGTCCGTATACTGCCCGTGGGATGTGCTGAATTATCTCCGTAAGCTGCGGCGGAACAGGGATGCGAAGCCGGAGGCGTTCTGGGTGAACAGCAGCAGTAACGTGATCATTCAAAATATTCTGGCCGGGGCATCGGAGACTACCAAGGAGCTGCTGGAGGCGCTGATCTCGGGAGAGACGATCGACAAAAGACTGATGCCGGAACTGACTTATAAAGAGCTGGACGACCCGAATCCGGAGGTGCGGGAGACGTGTCTGTGGAGTGTGATGCATGCCACAGGTTATTTGACGGAAGTGGAGCGTCTGGAAGGCGGCATGAGCAGACTGATCATTCCGAATCGGGAAGTCTGGTATATATATGACGAAAAGATCAGAGGCTGGTTTCAGGATAAAGTCAGGTCAGATACGGAGAGGCTGAACAGATTATGCAGGGCCGTAAAAAGCGGTGACGCGGAGAAGGTGCAGGCCATATTCAATGATTGTATGAGCGACTGTATCAGCATCCGGGATACCTACTCCAGAAAAGAAATGAAGGAAAACTTTTATCACGGTATGCTCCTCGGCATCCTGCAGAGTGAAAGCAGCTGGGCCGTGAAGTTCAATCAGGAAGCAGGAATCGGGTACGGCGATATTCTGCTGACCAGCCCAAAGGACAGGGTCGGCTGTATCATAGAAGTGAAATATGCGGAGCAGGGAACGTTTGAGAGCAGCTGCAGAGAGGCGCTGCTGCAGATAGAAAGGAACCGGTATGCAGATTATTTCATGCAAAAAGGCATGAAAGAAATTCATGCCTTTGGAATCGCCTGCTATAAAAAGGAATGTCAGGTCCTGTATAAAAAGATAACAGGTTAAAAATTATTCCCGCCGCTTCCTCATGATAAGCAGCATCGCCAGTATGCAGACAGCCGCCACCAGTATGACGACCAGAACAACGGCGATACTTGTGAGGGTATTGTTCATCCCGGGATTGCCGGCGGTGACGGTGTTGCCTTCCGAAGCATCGGAATCTGCCGCGGTATCGGTGATCTCAGGGGTCTGCTCTGCCTTGGGCTGCCAGTCGATGTAAGCGATCGCACAGGTGGAAAAGCGGTCGGCGGAGAAGGTCACTGTATCGGCGTCTTTATCTTTGTCCGCAAATTCCGTGTATTCCGGACGGCCGTCTGCGCCTGTATGCATGTTTAAAATATAGAACTTCCGATTGTCGGCTTTCAGCTGATCGGGCAGATGAAGCACCAGTTCAAGTTCTTCCGGCAGTTCGGTGATCTGACGGGACTCGTTCTGGCTTGTCTTCGTGAGGGTGACTTCGAAGTACTGTCCAATCTGCATGGCCGGCATCTTATTTCCCGAGAAGAACTTCAATGTTTCTGCCGGTACGGCCCTGTCGAGGCGCTCTATGCGAAAGTCTATGGCAACCTGCCGCTTTCCGAGCAGCAGTTCTATCTTGTCTTCCCTGTCCAGCATATGATCCACTGCGGCTTCAAAATTTCTAATACCCGTATTGTCGTAAAAACTGCCGGAGTCGATTTCCTGTGTGGGATCGGCAAAGTCGTTGTGGATCGTTACCTGCAGATCGCCGGTCTGCAGGGCGCCTTCCATCAGCTCCCGGTCGTTGCCTTCGTCTATCAGCTTTTCGGCTTCCTCCACGGAGATATCGAGCATTTTGAGTGTACCGGTCAGCCCGTTCTCCTTAGAAGGCTCGGGCTGTTTGGGCTGTTCCTCCGGTTTCTTCTCGGGCTGTGTTTTATCTGGAGCGGGAGAAGTTTCGGTGTCGGTATTGTCGGGTTTTGCGGTTTCCGCCGGTTTCGGTGGGGCGCTCTCCTGTCCGGGGATTGCCGCAAAGTCAACGGATATGCTGTGATCCCCTTTGACATCGGTGAAATTGTAGGAGGAAACGGCGCCTACCGGAGTGCCGTCAACGTATACGGCGCTGATGGTATAACCGCTTTTGGGCGTGATCTTGTACTGGATGCCGGAACCCTGTGTGACGGTGGTTCTTCCTTCCGGCGTGATCGTGCCGTTATCGGAGGACGCGGATGCGGTGATGGTGTAGGTAACAGCGCCTTCCATTTCAAAGACCGCCGCCAGATTCATGTCCCGGGAGATATTGTTTATCGTATAATCCGGGTTTACGTAGACGATATTGCCATTCTCGGACCAGCCCACAAACCGGTAGCCCTGGATCGGCACGGCCGTTATTGTGGCGCTGCCGCCCCTGTCATAGACACCCTGCCCCGATACGGTGCCCGAGTAGGCAGGAGAAGAGCTGAGGTTGAGATGGAACCTGGTCTGGGAGAACATGGCGGTGATCTCTCTGGCGCTTGTAATATTGTTCAGCGTCAGTTTGGAGTCCGTACTTAAGATCGTATTGTTCTCCATCCAGCTGTCAAAGCGGTAGCCGTCTTTGGCAGAGGCTTCCAGCGTGATGCTTCCGCCATAATCCACGGACCGGCTTTCGGTAACTGTGCCGGCATTATCAGGGGAAGCCTTGATCTGTACCTGGCAGCTGGGCTTCTGCAGGGTGACGAGCGCCGTCGCACTGTATCTGCTGTCCTGTTTGGATACCGCTTTCACCACCAGAGAAGAGGCGGTCTCCTCGGAACTGATATTCAGGATACCGTTGCCGTCGATAAAGGTATTTCGACTCGTCTGTCCGGAAACGCTCCACGCCACTTCCCTGCTGTAATTGTTGTCGCCGACGACGGAGACGGTGAAAGCGCAGGTGGAATTGAGCGTGGCAACGGTGGATCCGGGCGATATGCTGACGGACCGGATCACCGGCGAAGCGGCATAACAGGAAAGCATATTGGAAAAAAACAGGAACAATGCCAGTATGTATGTTGCAAAACAATGTATGATCTTACGTTTCATGGTGCACCTCGTCGTTCTGCCGGACGGCTCTCATGCAGGAGTCCTATAGGGAAGCGCCTGCAGGGCCGAAAGCGAAATTTCTAATATTGTTTACTACAAATTTACTATATCATGAATAGAATACGCGTTCAATTACAAAAGGTGCATTCCCCTGGTTTTTCTGTGCGCCATCCCCTGCCTGCTGCATATGATAGAATAAAAAGGCACTTAAGTTGGTGTAATATGAATCAATCGCGAATATTACCTTTCTATATGGCATATCCGCTGCCCATGTATTATCAGCAGGAAGACAGCGTGACGCGGGATCTGGAATATCTGCAGCAGATGTATCCGTCGCAGGCAAAGAAGTTCCAGAAAAAGATCGCGGAGATGCTCGACCATATTGATTATGAAGGCAGTATGATCTATGACGAATATCCGGATAAATGGCAGATCTACAGGCTTACGCAGATGATCGTAGAGAAGATCAGGCAGGGAGATGAAGAAGGGGCGGTGGAGGAAGACTGGAATAAGACCACAGAGTTTGTTCAGATCCTCTTATGTTATGAGATCTACAGGAGACGGCATTCCAATAACAACGGAATCTTAAAATTTTAGTTGAGGTTTTACGGTATTCTTATTACAATAGAAACAGACTGTACCACAGGGCCGAAGCGGCAGCGTGTGCAGGCAGGCTGTCGGGAGGAACGTCAAAGAAAGCAGCAGCGACAGGAGGCAGTATGCAGGAAGAACTGAGGAACCTATTGGAAGATACTGTAAATGATGGCCTGTACCGGATCACGATCAGCAATCCCAGAAACAAAGACAGGGCATTTAAGATAAAGATACGGCCGGTTATGGTCAAAGGCGCGGTTCTGTTTCAGGAAACAGTGTATGAAGGCACGAAGGTGTTTCATGAGAACAGAGAGCGCAATGACATGATCGACCGCATAGAAGAGCTGCTTGTCTGTGATTTCAAGCAGGGCGAAGTGGAGCACAGAACGTGCAGGGCAGCGGTTTTAGTCAGTAAGAAAGGCCGGATCACGGTCAGCCGGAAAAGGACGAAGGATACCGGAACAGGAGCGGAAGCAGCCGGACAATTACGGATGGCGCATAACAGAACGAAGCGGTATATCCTGCAGGAAGGGATTCCGGTTCCTTTTCTGGTTGACCTTGGCGTGCAGACGAAGGAAGGGCGGGTGGTACATGCCCGCTATGATAAATTCAGGCAGATCAACCGTTTTCTGGAATTTATCGAGGATATTCTGCCAACACTCTCAAAGGAGAGAACCGTGCAGATCATAGATTTCGGCTGCGGGAAATCTTATCTGACCTTTGCCATGTACTATTATCTGCATGAACTGAAAGGCTATGAGGTGGAGATCACGGGCCTGGATCTGAAGGAGGACGTGATCGACCACTGCAACGCGCTCAGTGAGAAGTACGGCTATGCAAAACTGCATTTCAGGAAGGGTGATATCGCGGCCTATGAGGGACAGGGGCCGGTGGATATGGTGGTGACGCTTCATGCCTGCGACACCGCTACGGACTATGCGCTGTCGAAGGCCGTCGGCTGGCAGGCCGGCGTGATCCTGTCCGTGCCCTGCTGTCAGCATGAGGTGAACCGGCAGATACAGTGCGATAAGCTGGCGCCGGTCCTGAAATACGGCATTGTAAAAGAGCGGATCTCGGCGCTTGTCACGGATGCACTCCGCGCACAGCTGCTGGAGGCGGAAGGCTATGCCGTAGATATTCTGGAGTTTATTGATATGGAGCATACGCCGAAGAATCTGCTGATCCGGGCCGTGAAACGGCAGGGGGAGAAGGAAACCCGGCAGGAACAGGCCGGACAGGGTGTGGCGGAGACGACGGCGTTTCTGCATATCGAACCGACCCTGCAGAAGCTGCTGTATAACAGAAATAATGATAAAATAAATGGAAATTAACGCGTAGACGACAGGAGATTGTACACGCGAAAAAGCATAACAGAAACGGGGAATCAAATTGAGAAGAGCGATCATAAAGGGCTGCCTGCTGGGACTTATCTTTATGGCGGCGTTGATGCTGATCAGCACGGTCATGAATCAGGACAATACGAATATGACAGCCGAGATGGGAGAGGCCACTTTTCCGGTGGTATCCATGTCGGTGGCCGGCTACCGGGTCAATGACCTGCACGGTTATGCGCAGAACATGGACTGTGCCTATCTGCGGGATACACTGCAGCCGGTGGAGAGCGACAGAAAGATTGCGGTCACACTGGAAACCTACGGCCGGGATATCGCGCAGATCGCCTTTGAAGTGAGGAGCCTGGACGGGGAGCGGCTGGTGGAGAGCACGCAGGTGGCCGATTTTGAGCAGGAAGATTCGGTGATCCGTTTTGACATCACGTTAAAGGATCTGATCGAGTATGATACAGAATATATGCTGGTATTTCTTGTGACACCGCAGGATTCTGTGCAGCTGCGATACTATACGAGGATTGTGCTCAGTGAATCCATGCATATGCAGGACAAGCTGGATTATATCATGGATTTCCACGAGAGGACCTTTGACAAGGAAGAGGCGGCCGAACTGACCAAATATCTGGAGTCCAACGCCGAAGGAGACAATACCACCTTTCAGAAGGTGACGATACACAGCAGCTTCGATCAGGTGACGTGGGGAGACCTGGAGGCGGAAAGGATCACGGAACCGTCGGTGCTCATCAAGGAGCTGACAGAGCAGACGGGGGCTTTCGACATAGAGTATCTGGCGGCGGTGCGGGAAGGCAGGCAGACGAACCGTTACCGGGTCAGAGAGTATTATCGAATCCGATATACACCGGACCGGATGTATCTGCTGGATTTTGAAAGGGAGATGAACCAGATATTTGACGAGGAGGCGGACATCTTTGTCAATGATAAGATCATGCTCGGGATCGTCGGAGACGAGGTGAAGATCCATGAGAGTGACGGCGGCAATGTGTTTGCCTTTGTGGCGGCCGATAAGCTCTACAGTTATAATGTGACGGACAATAAGCTG
>VSOD01000227.1 GCA_009774655.1 Lachnospiraceae bacterium | reverse complement strand
TCTTTACGCCTCCCTTTTCCAGACTGCCTCAATCCTGTTAAGCAGCATCTGCGGATCGAAAGGCTTGCGGATCAGGTCAACCGCTCCTGACGCGATGCTCCGCTCTTCTTCCTCCTGCTCCGCGGCAGTCAAAAGGATCACCGGGATCTTCGACAGATGCGGACTCTTCTGCATATGCTCCATCACTTCATATCCGTTCATTTTACGCAGATAAATATCCAGCAGAATCAGATCCGGCGTCTGTTCCTCCAGATACCGGAGCGCGTCCTCTCCCGACTTCACCATAGTCACCTTATATCTGTCATGCAGGATATGTTCCTCACATTTAAGATTGGTGGATACGTCATCAACTAACAGAATATGTTTCATATCTATGCATCGACTCCCAGAAAGTGTTTTACGACCGCCTTCATTTCTGTCTTATCACATATGTTGTCATGTACCACCGGCGCGGTCCTGATCTCCGCGATGGCATTCGGCACGTCAAGCCTGCCGATCCTGGCCAGCTCGTCCACCAGTTCAAAATCCGACATCGCATCATATTTGCCATCAATGGCGTTCATGACGCTTCTTGTAAATTTAAAGGGACTCGCCGTGGAGGCGATCACCGTCACCGTCTCATCCTTCGAAGATTCCCTGTACTTCTGATAGACGGCACTGGCCACAGCCGTGTGGGTATCCAGCACATACCCCGTATTCTCATACATCTGTCTGATCCGCCCTGCCGTCTCCGCCTCATCCGCATAATTGCCGTAGAAATCCGCCAGCTGCTCTCTCATCTGCTCCGTGATCTCGTAGACGCCTGTCCGGGCGAGAGAATCCATGAGCGCCGCATTCTTCTGCGCATCCTCTCCCGCGATGCGGTAGATCAGACGCTCCAGATTGCTGGAGATCAGAATGTCCATGGACGGGGACGTGGTGAGGACAAATTCCCGATTGCGGTCATAAGTACCCGTAGCAAAGAAATCATACAACACTTTGTTCTCGTTGGATGCACAGATCAGCTTCCCGATCGGCACGCCCATCTGTCTGGCATAGAATGCCGCCAGAATATTGCCGAAATTACCGGTCGGCACGACCACGTTGATCTTCTCTCCCTCCGCGATCCTCTCCTCCTGAAACAGCTTCGCATACGCATATACATAGTAGACAACCTGCGGCACAAGACGTCCGATATTGATAGAGTTGGCCGAAGAAAACTGCAGGCCGGCGGCGGCCATCTCCTGTGCCAGCTCCCTGTCATTGAACAACGCCTTGACGCCTGTCTGGGCATCGTCGAAATTCCCCCTGATGCCGACCACGAAGGTATTGTCTCCCTTCTGGGTCACCATCTGCCGCTCCTGAATGGGACTCACGCCGTTCTTGGGATAGAAGACGATGATCTTCGTCCCCTCCACGCCGGCAAAGCCTGCCAGCGCCGCCTTCCCGGTGTCCCCCGAAGTGGCCGTCAGGATCACGATCTCGTTCTCCACCTGATTCTTCTTCGCAGAAGTGATCATCAAGTGCGGCAGGATAGATAATGCCATATCTTTAAAAGCGATCGTCGCACCGTGAAACAGTTCCAGATAATATGTACCTTCTGCTTCCACAAGCGGTGCGATCTCTTCCGTATCAAATTTGGAATCATAGGCACGTTCAATACAGTTCTTTAACTCCTCCTCTGTAAAATCCGTGAAAAAGAGCTTCATCACCTCATACGCGACTTCCTGATAAGATTTCCCGGACAGATCCCGCATCGAACAGGAAAGCGCCGGAATATGATCCGGTACAAACAGACCGCCGTCATCTGCCAATCCCTTCAAAATCGCCTGCGAAGCCGTAAACTTCGGCTCACCGTTTCTTGTACTGCTGTATAATACTTCCATTTTATCTGACCATGCCTTTCAACCGACTTAATATCCGTGCTTTATTGTAACATACAATCGGTCTTTGCGCAACAGCCCGCAGGCAGTGAATAATTTTTCGGCATTTCACGTTTCTACTGGAAAAATTCATGGTGCCCGTAGGCAAACAGCCTGGTCAGATGCCGGTCAAACCACTGTACCTTCTCCGAATCCGCCTTATCCCTGGCGCAGAAATACAAGGCTCCCTGTGAGATATCTTCACCATATAAGGCGCGCTCCACCGCCGCCTTCGTATCCTCGCTGACCTTCACACTGTGAAATCTGCCGTCCACGGTCGGTGAAAACTGGGCGATGCCCTGCTCTCTCTGCATCACCACCTCATAGACCGTATCGGGAAATGTCTCGCTGTTGACCCGGTTTAAGACCACGTTGGCCACCAGAAGCTTCCCGTCCTGATCCTCGCCGCCCGCCTCTGCCTCCACGATGCGCTGCAGGGCATCCAGATCCTTGTCCGACAGTTGATACTGCATCGTCTGTTCCAATATCTCATAGTCCACGACTCTCTGTCCCGAAGAGACTGCCGAAAGCATTTCCATGAAGCTCTTCTTCTCTTCCGTCATGCTCTCGCTCAGGTATTCCATCTGGAACGCAGGCTTGGCCGCGATCCGGTTAATCTTAAGTTCTCTGGCGCAAACACATGAGGAAACAAGCACCATGCCCGCCAGAATAAATCTTGCTATATATTCTTTGTACATTTTTCCTCCATCCCATTTCAGGCCATATAACTTATCCCAGAAACAATGATCTTTAATATTTTATACAGGAAACAGGAAAAATATTTCTGAATTTGTTTTTTTTCTCAAAAATGGTACAATTATAGCAAAGGAGACTGACCCATGGAACAACAGTTACCCGGCGTTTATACGGCAAAACGCAAGGACGGCGCCACATATTACCGCGCCTCATTAACTTATCGCAATAAACACATAAGTCTGGGAAGTTACGACAATGCCCGCGCCGCGCACTGCGCCTATCTGACGGCCGGACGGCTTCTTTCGGATCCTTCTGTCTCGCTTGGCAGCTACGACGATACATCCGGCCTGCCCTTTGCCAAATGGGTCAGCCTGCTTAATTTTCGGGACAATTCGATCTATTTCGCAACGCCGATCTATGTCCGTCCCCGGTTCTTCTATTACTTTTTTTCGCCGACGGATTTTTTTATCTTCGATCTGGATGACCTGTTCTATTACTCTACCCGCAGGATCTCCCGCAGAGGCGGACATTATTTCGTGGCCGACTACGGTATGCAGGTCAATATCCTGAACCGTTACGGTATCCGGAATTACGCCGTGGAGGGCAGGGATTATCGTTTTGTCAACGGCAACAGCCAGGATCTGCGCTATGAAAATATCGAGATCATCAACCGTTACAACGGCGTGACCGCCGTAACGAAAGAAGGGCGCATTTATTACCAGACAAAAATACACGTAAAAGGGAATCTCACCGTAGGAATCTACGCGTCTGAGACAGAGGCCGCGATCGCCTACAACAAGGCGGCGGACCTTTTGAAAAAAGCCGGCGTAAACAAGGCGTACACCCCCAACTATCTGGAAGGAATGTCTCCCGCCGCTTACGCCGACCTCTATGATTCTGTTAAAGTTTCTTCCGGTGTCAGGCACTACCGCTGCGAATAGCCGACAAAGCAGATATTCAGGTTTGCATCTCCTGTCACGCCGTTTACGACACCGTCCGTGGCGTACTGCCACATTGTATACTGATAAGGATAATCCGGCAGATCCTCCTCCTGAGCAAGCCATACGTCATAGCCCTGCAGCCTGGTCAGATCGATCTCCTTGATCAGCCACTCCTTGTCCCCGTAGATCATGGGGACGTAGCCCGCACCTTTCAGGCCTTCCAGAAATGAGGATGTGAGCTCCGTCTTATCCTCCTTACTAAGCCCGTCTATCCTGGCCTCGTCATTGGCGACGAATTCCATGTCCATGGCTACCGGATACTTGACCTGTGCCTTGTAGGGCGCAAGGTTCTGGACGATAAACTCTACCTCCTGCACTACCTCTTCCTGTGAGATCGCCTGCGAGTAGAAATAGACGCCTATGTCCAGCCCGGCCTCCACCGCGCCGTCCATGTTCTTCTTAAAGTTCTCGTCCAGCGTGATCTGTCCGGTACTGTACCCGCGGCCACCTAAACGGATCATCACATAGTCCACCCCCGCGGCCTTCATGCTCGCAAAGTTGACATCTCCGTTCTGTTTGGAGAGATCCACACCCACATAGGATATCTTCCTGCCGTTCTCCATGTAGCGTTTCAAGCCGGCCTTCTCTTCCATCCTCGTAAAATCATAGGTATTCTTCGTCAGGTAGGGACTGATCAGCACCCACTCTTCTTTCCCGTCCCGGTTGGTGACGGCAGTGTGCTGTCCGTCCGTGGACGGATCCTCTTTCGCCTTCTCCTGCTCTTCCTTCCGGCTCTGCTCTTCCCGCTCCTTATCTTCCTGCTCTACCCGCTGAGCCTTCTCGGCAAACGTGTCCTTGAGAGAATCGGGCACAGCTTTCGTGTCCTCCCGCGGGCTTACAGACACCGCCTCATTCCCGGTGATGCCTTCTGTCTCTTCCTCTACCGGATACATATCCCAGAACTCCAGATCCTCTGCCCGCAGCTTCCTCTCCGGTTCCTCCGACGCAGCTTCTTCTTCCTCTGCGGCCGCCAGCTCTTCCTTCTGCTGCTGCATTTCCTTCAGATAGTCGCTGCCGCCGCTCTTCTTGTCATTGCTTTTCATGATCGCAAACAACATGATCAGGACAAAAGCGGAAACACCGATCACCATATAGATCACAGGGAGGCCAGTTCCTACAGACTCATCTTCTCCCGGCAGTTTCATACACAAACCTCCAATAACTTCATACTTGCACCTCTGACTTTTCCGCCGGAAACACCCGCGGAAACAGACGCCGGCGCAGAATAAAATCTACACTTTATACCTGAACCTCTCCGGCCAGAACCTTCTTATAATCCTCCAGGTTCTTCTGCAGAAGAGACGGCGTATCCAGACCGTAAGGGCATTTGCTCTTACACTGGCCGCAGTGAAGACACTGCTCGATCTTCTTCATCTTCTCCTGTCCCTCAGGGCTCAGATGGCCGGCCGAAGGAGAACGCCGCAAAAGCAGCGACATTCTGGCACAGTTGTTGATTTCGATCCCGACAGGACAGGGCATACAATAGCCGCACCCTCTGCAGAAATCCCCCAGCAGTTCTTCCCTGTCGCGGCGGATCACCTCCGCAAGCTCCTCTGTCATGACAGGCGGCGTCTTGATATAAGACAGGAATTCATCCAGCTCTTTCTCCCGCTGCACGCCCCAGATGGGCACTACATTATCGTACTGCGCAAGAAACGCATAAGCCGCCGCCGAGTTCGTGATCAGGCCGCCGGACAACGCCTTCATGGCGATAAATCCCATATCCGCTTCCCTGCACTTCTCCACCAGCTCGATATCCTTCTCTGTCGCCAGATAACAGAACGGAAACTGCAGCGTCTCATACAGGCCGCTGTCGATCGCCTCATGGGCCACCGCAAGGCGATGGTTCGTGATGCCGATATGCCGTATCTTCCCCTGCGCTTTCGCTTTAAGCGCCGCATCATAGAGACCGCTCTCATCCCCCGGCTTCGGACAGAACGCCGGATTGTGGAACTGGTACAGATCGATATAATCTGTCTGCAGCTGCGTAAGACTCGTCTCTAAATCTTTCCAGAAGCCTGCCGCATCCTGCGCACCGGTCTTCGTCGCGATAAAAAGCCTGTCCCGCATTCCCGCAAACGCCATCCCTGTCTTGTGCTCACTGTCCGTATACCATCTGGCCGTATCAAAAAAAGTAATCCCGTTTTCATATGCCTTCCTGAGCAGATAAACCGCTTCTTCCTCTGGGATCCTCTGGATCGGCAGCGCACCGAAGCCGTTTTTATTCGTCGTGATTCCGGTCCTGCCGAGTGTCACTGTACTCATCTTCTCCTCCATTCCGGATTCTATTCTTTCCATCCCTTGTGTTGCCGTGTTTCTTTTCTTAATTCCATTATTCTTATTGCCGCGTTTCTTCTCTTACTTCCATTATTCTTATTGCCGCATTTCTTCTCTTACTTCCATATTCTTACTGCCGCATTTCTTTTCTTATAGTTAACGACATTGGAAATTTCGTTTTCGGCTTTGCAGGTGCTTCCGTATATGGCTCCTGCAAGAGCCGGAAACAGAAATTTGTTATATCGTTTTCTATATTTTACTTCCAGCATTACGATTTATCAATCATTGAACTGAACGCCGCCTGCCGGCGCTGTATTTTGCGCCGGACGAAGACATGATCAGACGATCACCTTCTTCGGGCACTTCTCCTTACATGTCCCGCATCCGGTACACTTCTCCTGATCGATCGTCGCGTGGAATTCCTCGATTGTTATCGCATCCGCCGGGCAGTTCCGCTTACACAGCTGACAGGCGATACAGCCCACATCACACGCCTTGATCGTAGCCGGTCCCTTCTCTCTGGAACTGCAGGCCACCACATGTTTTGCATCATAGGGAATCAGCGTGATCAGATTCTTGGGACACACTGCGATACATTTGCCACAGGCTTTACATGCCTCTTTATCCACCACGGCCACGCCGTTTACTACATGGATCGCATCAAAAGGACAGACCTTCACGCAGCTGCCGAATCCGAGACAGCCGTCGTTACAGGATTTCGGGCCGCCGTTTGGCACAAAGGCCAGCATACGGCAGTCTTCGATACCGCTGTATTCATAATCCATTCTCGTCCGCTCCCTGTCTCCCTGACATCTCACGAACGCCACCTGCCGTACACTGTCACCGGCTTCCACGCCCATGATCCGGGCGATCTGCGTGCCGACTTTCTCGCCGCCCACGGGACAGGCGTTGACCGGCGCCTGGCCTTTTGCGATGGCTGCCGCCAGTCCGGAGCAGCCCGCATAGCCGCAGCCGCCGAAGTTATTACCCGGAACAACGCCAAGCACGGC
>VSOD01000226.1 GCA_009774655.1 Lachnospiraceae bacterium | reverse complement strand
CCGCGATGACTATGAAGTATCCTGTGAGGAGATCGACGTGCTGGTGGAGGAAGCGTGGAAGGTTGAAGGCGTGATCGGTTCCCGTATCACGGGCGGCGGCTTCGGCGGCTGTACCGTCAGCATCGTGCGCGATGAGGCGGTAGACGCTTTCCGGGAGAAGGTCGGCGCGGCATATCAGGAGCGTGTGGGCAGGACGGCTGATTTCTATGTAGTGGAGATCGGAGACGGCCCCTGCAGACTGTAAAGAGCAGGAAATGCCGCATCTGTCGTCAGCATCAGGCGCTCAGAGCGGCACAGACACAGACAGCGCAGGGAGTGTGCAGAAATGAGGAGCGACATGATACAGAAAAATATTAGAAAACTGGTACAATACGGGCTGCAGACGGGATTGATCACGGAGGCGGATAAGATCTATACGACCAACAGGCTGTTGGAGCTGTTTCATCTGGATGAGCCGGAGGACGGGGAAGAAGAGCCCGGCATGAGCGTAGACGAGCTGGAAGAGGTATTGTCTGCCATGATGGATTATGCCTATGAGCAGGGCATTATGACGGAGAACAGCATCGTATACCGGGATCTGTTTGATACGAAGATCATGAGTATGCTGGTGCCAAGGCCGAGTGAGGTGATCGCCGAATTCGAGGCCAGGTACGGGAAGAGTCCCGAAGAAGCTACGGAATATTTCTACAAGCTGAGCCAGGATACGGACTATATCAGAAGATACCGTATCAGGAAGGATCAGAAATGGATCGCGCCGACCAAATACGGCGATCTGGATATTACCATTAACCTGTCCAAGCCGGAGAAGGATCCCAAGGCCATTGCAGCGGCCAAGACCGCGAAGCAGAGCGGTTACCCGAAATGCCTGCTGTGTATGGAGAACGAGGGTTACGCGGGGCGCGTCAATCATCCGGCGAGACAGAATCACAGGGTGATTCCGGTGGTGATCAACGGGAGCCGCTGGGGATTCCAGTATTCCCCGTATGTATATTACAACGAGCACTGCATCGTATTTAACGCACAGCATATTCCGATGAAGATTGAGCATGACACATTCTGCAAGCTGTTTGATTTCGTGAAGCAGTTCCCGCATTATTTCGTCGGTTCCAATGCAGATCTGCCGATCGTGGGCGGATCTATCCTGAGCCATGATCATTTCCAGGGCGGGCACTATGAGTTTGCCATGGCGCGGGCCGGGGTGGAAAGGCGCTTTACGATCAAAGGATTTGAGGATGTGGAGGCAGGGATCGTGAACTGGCCGATGTCCGTGATCCGTATTTCCGCGGAAGATTCTGACAGGCTGGTGGCGCTGGCGGATGTGATCCTGAATGCCTGGAGAGGCTACACAGACGAGGCGGCGTTCATCTTCGCCGAGACGGACGGGGAGCCCCACAACACGATCACGCCCATTGCCAGAAAAAGAGACGGCAGGTTCGAGCTGGATCTGGTGCTGCGCAACAACATCACGACACAGGAACATCCGCTGGGCGTATACCATCCTCATGCGAAGCTGCACCACATCAAGAAAGAGAATATCGGTCTGATCGAAGTAATGGGACTGGCGGTGCTGCCCGCCAGATTGAAGGACGAGATGGAGAAGCTGGCGGAAGCAATCCTGAACGGAGCGGATATCCGTAAGGATGCGCTGTTGGAGAAACATGCCGACTGGGTGGATGAGTTCCTGCCGAAATATACGGACGTTACCGCGGATACCGTGATGGACATCCTGCATAAGGAGATCGGCAACGTGTTCATGGAGGTATTGGAGGATTCGGGAGTCTATAAGCGTAATGAGGAAGGTCAGGCGGCGTTTGACAGATTTATTGCGGCCCTGAATGAGTGAGACAACATCATAATCTGACTGTAAAAAGAAATGAGGCGGAATCTTACGATTTCGCCTTTATAGACATACGGCGCTATTGACCGCATGCAGATCAGTCTTGGCAGGAAAAAAGTAGTGTAGCTCATCATTTCTGGGGGTTGATCTGCCAATCTGTCAGAATTGCAGTTTTATACAAATTTTGTTGGGGACGTATTAAAAAGGTTCACTGATACCAAGCATATTTCTCAGAAAACTGTCGCAGGCCTGTTGCTGCTGCGGATTCAGTTGTTGATACAGGGACATATGATTTCGGTATTTTTTGAGATGGAACATGTCATTTGCCAAAAGTAAATCTGCGCTAAGACGCTCCTCAGCAAGACACAGAACATAATCTGTAGAGACATGAAAGAAACGTGATAAATGGCTTACAAGCATGGCGTCGGGAATGGTTATTTCACATTCGATCTTACTCAGCATGGATTGATTGAGACTCAAATTTTCTGCAAGTGCCTGTTGCGATATTCTTTTTTCCAACCGTAAATCTTTGATTCTTGTTTTCATTGTGATTCCTTTCTATCATTGTAGGTCAATTTGGCGGAAGAAATATTCCGATTCGTAATAAGGGTATTCTGTGAAGAATAATTTACAGAAAGAAATCACAAATGATAGTAGAAAAAACGCATTATATACAATATATTGTATTACGAGTATAGAAAAGTAATAGATATAGTATGCGAGCGCAGAAATACATGATAACTAAACTGTGAACGATAATATATGGATAAAATTAATGAATCATTATTTTTATGAAGTGTCAGTGCGATGAAAAGCATTGTGCCATGGTAAAAGGAGAGGAATGGACAGAAAATTGACGGAGTCATATGTGTGCATCGACCTGGAGACTACGGGTCTGGAAGCGAAGCGGGATAGGATCATCGAGATCGGCGCCGTGCAGGTGGAGAATAACAGGATCGTCAGGGAGTGGGAGACTTTCGTTGATCCGGACAGGAAGCTGGATGAGAACATCGCCGCCCTGACAGGTATTCACGACGAACAGCTGTGCGGAGCACCGCAGATCGCGGAAGTGCTGCCGGAAGTGTTTGCGTTTATCGGAGATCATGTACTGCTTGGGCACAGAGTCATGTTTGACTATGCCTTTCTGAAAAAGGCGGCCGTGGACAACAGGATGTCCTTTGAAAAAAGAGGGATCGATACGTTGAAGATTGCCCGTAAGTACCTGCCGCAGTTAGAGAGCAGGGGACTGGAATATCTGTGCAGATATTACGGGATCCGGCACTGCGCCCACCGGGCGCTCGAGGATGCAAGGGCCACGGTACTGCTCTATCAGAAACTTGCAGAACAGTTCTACGAAAAAGAAGCGGCCGTGGACGATCAGAATCTCTTCTGTCCAAGACCGCTCTGTTACCATGTAAAAAGAGATACGCCCGTCACGATTCCGCAGAAAGAGCAGTTATATAAACTGGCAGACAAGCATAAACTGGTATTAGAGTATGATATTGAGAAGCTTACGCGCAGCGAAGCTAGTCGGCAGATTGATCGGCTTCTTGCAGAATACGGACGATAGTCTTCTGCATGGCGGAGTTTAAGACTTCGGCTATCGGGTAGAGGCTGCCGATCTTCTCCGGGGTATGCTGCTCCTTATAGATCCGGCACAGCAGACGGTAGGTGCTGCTGATGTCTGTGCCGGTGGATACGGCAAACTCCAGCATCTGACAAGCCTCCGTCAGATATCCGGCGTCGTAGAGCAGCTGCGCCCACTGCTGCAGGGTGCGCACGAGAAGGGTGTAATTCTGGTCGTACTGTGTCAGAAGGTCGATGTTGGGCGCGCCGTAGCGAAGTTTCAGCTCCGTATTGCTGATACCTGTGAAGTTGACGATGGGCAGGTCTTTGAGCGTGAGGATGATCTGCTTATAGTCCTCGACTTTGGGGACATCCTCTAAAAGCGTCATCGGGAATGTCTCCATGGGCAGCCTGATGTAATCCAGATCGTCCAGAGATTTGCGTCTGGTACTGTTGGCTTCCCGCTCTCTGGCCCAAAAATCCTGTTCGATAGCCGCCTGGTCCTTTTTGTTCTTCCGTATGTTGACTGCGATGGCAATAGAGAGGGTGGCAACACTTGCAAAAAACACTAAATTCATATATAATATCCTTTCAGTAAAACTTACATGATGCGGTAACTGTCGGATGACAGACCATAGGAAGAGGAGTACCTTATGTTTAACAGAAAAACAAGGAAGATCATTTCTTCCATAATTGTTATTATTGTCGTACTGGCGATGATCCTGCCGCTTTTTACGACAGTATTATAAGTGCAGCGCGGTAGGAAGATTCCTGCTGCTATATTTTATCACATAATTCCCGTCAGGGCAATTTTAAGGTAATCGAGGAAGGGTAAGGTTATTATTATGAAAAAAATGTCTGTCATGTTACCGGTGATCATGGCTTTGGTGATGGCTGCTGCCATGCCGGTACATGCAAAAGAAGACAAAATACAAACGGGCATCTACGTGAACGACATGAATCTGTCCGGCATGACGATCGAGGAGGCCAGACAGACGGTGCAGTCTTATGTAGATTCCTTTGGCGGGTCACAGATCACGCTGCATGCCGTCGAGGAGGGAACGATCGTTACGACCGCATCCGAGCTTGGCCTGAAATGGGGCAATGAAGGGATTCTGCAGGAGGCTGCATGCTTTGGCCGGGACGGAGACATCCTGCAGTGTTATAAGGAATTGAAGGATCTGGAATATCAGAATAAAGTATATGATGTAGCTTTCGACTTTGACAAGGATAAGATCCGGGCGCTGATTGAGGAGAACGGCGCACAGTACAACCAGGAGGCTGTGAATGCGTCTTTAGTCAAGACCGAGACCGGTTTTCAGGTTGTGGAGGGACAGCCGGGTATTCTGATCGACACGGCGGTTTCCACGGATGCGGTTTACGATTACCTTTTAAACGAGTGGAACGGCGGGGCATGCGATATCGATCTGGCCGTTACGGTGGATGAGCCGGCGGGTACGGCCGAAGAGCTGGCGAAGGTGAAGGATGTGCTGGGCACTTTTACCACCAGCTATTCGAGTTCCGGCGGATCGAGAAGTGCGAACGTGGCCAACGGCTGCAAGCTGATCAACGGGCTTACCCTGTATCCGGGTGAAGAGTTCTCCTGCTATGAGACGGTATCGCCCTTTTCGGAGGCTAACGGGTATTATATGGCAGGCTCCTATCTGAACGGGCAGGTGGTGGACAGTCTGGGCGGCGGAATCTGTCAGGTTTCCACTACTTTATATAATGCGGTTCTGAATGCGGAACTGGAGGTGACGGAGCGTTACAACCATTCGATGATCGTTACCTATGTGGATCCTTCCGCGGATGCCGCGATCGCGGAATCTTCGGGCAAGGATTTCAAGTTTAGGAATAATCTGGACGCGCCGATCTATATTGAAGGGATCACGACGCCGGATAAGAAGATTACGTTCACGATCTATGGCGCGGAGACGAGGGCGCCGGGCAGAGAAGTGGTCTACGAAAGTGTTGTGCTGGAGAGGATCGCACCGGATACCGAGGTGATCAATACAGACGCTTCCCGTCCGGTAGGATACTGCTCCGTACAGTCGGCGCATATCGGCTATAAAGCGCAGCTGTGGAAGGTAGTCCGTGAGAACGGTGTGGAAGTGAGCAGAGAGCAGGTTAACAGCAGTTCTTATATGAAAGCTCCGAGAAGTGCGACGGTGGGGATCGCCACCGAGGACGAAGGGGCGTATAATGCCATTATGGCAGCGGTGGCCACTAACAGCATTGATCAGGTAAAGGCAGTGGCTGGAGCCTATAAGGCGGCGGCCGATGCCGCAGCGGCGGAAGCTGCTGCAGCGCAGGCGGCGGCAGAAGGACAGGGACAGCCGCCTGCTCCGGCGGATGCGGGAGCACCGCCCCCGGCGGAAGGGCAGGCACAGCCACCTCAGCCGCAGGAGGGGGCCCCTGCACAGTAGACGGCGGCCGGTCGGAGAGAGTTGTTCAGAGGATTGTCCCCGAAATGAGATCAGATACGAAAATAAATCTATTTCGGCAGAAAAGATTTGCAGTCAGATAATGCAGGTTATGATGAATCGGAGGCAGGCAGGAAACGGCCGGGCGTAAAGCGATGAGATGTGGAAAAGTTTCGGAGAACGTATTGAAACGTTCTGTCCTGAAGTATATAAAGACGCATAGGGAAGAAGTGGTAAGTGGCGCAGCTCTGGGGGAGGACTGCGCCGTTTTATCGTTTGGCGAAGGATATGAGACTGTGCTTTCCACGACGCCGGTCACGGCTGCGGCGGAGCGGATCAGTACATATGCCATTCCTATGGCGCTCAACAATGTGGCCGCGGCAGGGGCGGAGCCGGTGGGAGTAATGTTGGCGGTTCTTTTGCCGGAGGAGACGGAAGAGAGCGGGCTGCAGCTGATGATGGAGCATGCGGCGGAGGTGTGCCTTGGGTGCGGCACGCAGATTCTGGGCGGACATACGGAAGTAACGCCTGCCGTTGACAGGCCGTTGATGACCGTGACCGGCGTGGGAAAACGGGAGGCCGCACGAGCCGGTTCCCTGCGGGGAATCAGGGAAGAACAGGATATTGTGGTCAGTAAATGGATTGGGCTGGAAGGTACGGCTCGGCTGGCGTCGCGGTACAGGCAGCAGCTGTGCACCAGATATCCGGTCCGCATGATCGACGAGGCGGCAGCTTACGACAGATATCTGTCCGTGATACCGGAGGCCGCCACCGCCGTGAAGTCCGGCGTTTGCGGGATGCATGATGTTTCCAGAGGAGGGATCTTCGGAGCCTTGTGGGAGCTGGCACAGCGGGCAGGCGTTGGACTGGAGATCGACTTGAAGAAAATACCCTTGAAGCAGGAGACGGTGGAGATCTGTGAGTTTTTGGAGCTGAATCCATATGAGTTGTTGTCGGGCGGCTGTCTGCTGATGGCGACGGATAACGGGCAGGCGCTCACGGATGCGCTGGCGCGGGAAGGAATCCCGGCGGCAGTCATCGGCAGGACGACGGCCGGAAAAGACCGGGTGATCTATAACGAAGACGAGAAACGGTATCTGGA
>VSOD01000225.1 GCA_009774655.1 Lachnospiraceae bacterium | reverse complement strand
ATGTGTGGGGATCATCGGCACAAATGGTTCCGGGAAATCCACGATCCTGAAGATCATAACGGGTGTTCTGAATCCGACCAGAGGAAACGTGGAGGTCAATGGACGTATTTCCGCGCTGCTGGAGTTGGGCGCCGGATTTAACAGTGAATATAACGGGATCGAGAATGTCTACTTAAACGGCACCATGATCGGTTTCAGCGAGAAGGAGATTGACGAGAAACTGGAGTCGATCCTGGAGTTTGCAGATATCGGGGACTATGTGTATCAGCCGGTAAAAACCTATTCCAGCGGTATGTTTGTGCGCCTGGCTTTTGCGGTGGCGATCAATATCGATCCGGAAATTCTGATCGTGGATGAAGCGCTGTCCGTAGGGGACGTCTTTTTTCAGGCGAAATGCTATCATAAATTTGAAGAGTTTAAAGAGATGGGCAAGACAATCGTCTTCGTCAGCCATGATCTGAGCAGCATCAGCAAGTATTGTGACAGGGTGATCCTGCTGAATCAGGGCACCAAGCTGGGTGAGGGATCGGCGAAGGAGATGATCGATACCTATAAACAGGTGCTGGTGGGACAGTACGTGCCGCCGGAGAATGAACAGGGGCGGCTGCTTGACGACGAACAGATCCGGAGTGCGGCGAAGATTAAGAAAAGCGGACAGAGTCAGGCAGGAGAACCGGAAAAAGGTGCCGGACAGGAGGCCGGGACGTCTGGCGGGAAAGGCATATTAGGAGATTCGGCGTCCGGCGGGGATGACCCGGCAGGAAGTTCGGCGTCCGGCGGGATTGCCGAGAATCCGGAACTTCTGGAATATGGTTCTAAGAAGGCCGTGATCAAGGAATACTATATCAGTGACGACAAGGGAACGGTTACCTCGGCGATTCTGAAAGGGAATCAGTTTACGATTCATATGAAGGTGCAGATGATGGAGGATCTGCATGCGCCTATATTTGCCTTTACGATCAAGAATGTACGCGGAACGGAGATTACGGGTACAAATACGATGTTTGAGAAGGCGTTTCTGGAGCCGGTGCAGGCGGGAGAGACGTACGAGATTGCCTTTAGCCAGGAGATGAATCTGCAGGGCGGAGAATATCTGCTCTCTCTGGGCGTGACCGGATATGAGGAAGACGAGTTTACGGTGTACCACAGGCTGTATGATGTGTTGAATGTGACGGTGATTTCGGATAAGAATACCGTCGGGTTTTATGATATGAATTCGCGGATTGAGGTTAAGAGGGCGTAAGGACGGTGCTGTGGTGACAGACGGACGCATAGACAACAGACGGTTCCGGCTGGAATTGGCGAAGACATTGATGGTTGGGGATGGAAGAGGATGGCAGAGGGTAAGATAGAGGAGATTGGTAAGATCAGGCTGGATCTGACGCATTATCCCGGAGAGGATCTTTATTGCGACGGGGATGTGGAGGATGAGCTGCTAAAGATTACGCGTGATTATGCCGAGGTGGAGTATCAGCGGATCATCGAGGAGCGCAGGAGCTGGCCGGTGTTGTATCATTTGTCGGGGCTGCGGGAGAATATCGTGGAGTGGCTGCCGATTGGCCGCAATGACAAGGTGCTGGAGATCGGGGCGGGCTGCGGTGCGATCACGGGGGCTTTGTCACGTAAGGCCGGGGAAGTGACCTGCATCGATCTGTCCGGGAAGCGGAGCAGAATCAATGCATACCGCCATATGGAGGCCGGCAATGTAACGATTCATGTAGGAAATTTTCAGGATGTTGAGCCGGATCTGCCCTGTGATTATGACTATATCTGCCTGATCGGGGTATTTGAGTATGCGCAGGCCTATATTGAATCCGGGAAGCCTTACGAGAGCTTTTTGAATATTATCAAGAAGCATTTGAAGCCGGAAGGACATATCGCCATCGCCATAGAGAATAAATTCGGACTGAAATACTGGGCCGGGTGCAGGGAAGACCATCTGGGGACGTATTTTTCAGGGCTTGAGAATTATCCGGACGGCGGTGTGGTGAGGACGTTTACGCGGGACGGACTGCTTGGCATCGCAAAGCAGTGCGGTTTCGGACAGGCGCAGATGTATTATCCCTATCCGGATTACAAATTCATGACCTGTCTTTTTTCGGACGAAAGGCTGCCGAAGGTGGGCGAGCTGTCGTCAAATCTGCAGAACTTTGACAGAGACAGGCTGCTACTGTTTGATGAGAAGAAGGTATTCGATACGATCATACAGGAGGGACAGTTCCCGCTGTTCTCCAATTCTTATATGCTGCTGCTGGGGCCCAGGCTGGATGTGCAGTATGTGAAGTATTCCAACGACAGGAAGGCGGAATTTCGCATTAAGACCGTGCAGCGGGCGGATGCGCAGGAGAAAACGGGGAAGATCATAGAAAAGCATCCGTTATCGAAAGAGGCATGGAAACACATCGAGCATACGGCGGAGGTTTACAGGAAGCTGACGGAGCGGTATATGGGCGGCGGCCTGGCCGTTAACCGGTGCTGTCTGGAGCGGACAGGGGCGGATAACAGCCCGCTGCTGCGTCTGGAGTATGTGGAGGGCAGGAGACTGGAAGAGCTGTTGGACGACTGTCTGGAGCGGAATGACATAGATGGATTCCAGAGGCTGTTTGGGGAGTATTTGGAGCGGATTTCTTACGGAAAAGAAGTGAAGATATCAAATTATGATTTGATATTTGCAAATCTTATCATTCCGGAAGATGCTGAGGATAAAAACAACAAGTGGAATGTTATAGATTATGAGTGGAGTTTTGAGAAAGATATTGATATAAAGGAGATTGCGTTCCGGGCAGTCTACTGCTATCTGTTGGAGAATGAGAAACGAAATAAATTAAATCTTGATTTGGTGATGAAAAAACTGGATGTCACGCAGGCGGATGCAGAGCAGTACCGGAGACAGGAGATGGCTTTTCAGCAGTACGTGACCGGCAAATATCTTTCTATGGGACAGATCCGGGAAGCGATTGGCAATCCTGTCTATACGGTGGAAGATTTTCTGCGGGGACAGGAGAAGGCGGATGACAGAGACCGGATACAGATCTATGAGGATACCGGCAGTGGGTTTCAGGAAGAACAGTCGTTTTTCCTGGATGACACGGCGGAGGAGCAGGTCTATGTCACATCGGAGGGGATGACGGAGCTTTCGGTAGTGATCGCAGGAGGCAGGAGCGCGCTGCGGATCGACCCGTGCAGTGACTTCTGTATGGTGTATCTTAAGGAATTGAAGTGGAACGGCACCGGCCTGTCCGTGAAGGGCCGGCAGGTACAGGTCAACGGCTTCAAGGCAGGGGAGAATACTTATGTCTTTCCGACCAGGGATCCGAATATCACGGTTTCGCTGTCAGGCCTGCCGGGGGGAGAGCGTAATCTGCTGCAGGTGGTGATGGCCGTGACGAGATTGCCGGAGGAGACGGCAAAGCATATGCAGAAAAGGGGACTGTTTTAGCGTATGAGCAGAGGAGCAGAGCAGTATAACTGGGCCGCTTATTATGCGGCGGTTTATGAAAAGGCGCGCAGAGAGAATATCGTGCTGGCAGAGAGGATTGCCGACGCGGAGAGAAGACAGGCCGATCTGCAGGATAACCTGGACCGGATCTGTGCGACGCCGTTTTGGAAGATGACGGTGCCTTTCCGGCGGTTTCATGACAAGATCAGGGAGCGTCTGCAGCAGCATAGGGATAAGGACAGGTGTTCTGAGAAGAACGCCTGTCTTCTGCGTTATACGAAAGAGGTACAGCGGCAGAAACAGCCCTATCAGGAGTGGCTTCGTCAGGAGACAGAAGAAAATAACGGCCGATATGAAAAAGAGGCCGGAGACAGTCTGGCCGTCAGCGGATGGCAGGCGATACGGGTGCCGGAATCCGAGATCATGCTGCTCACATACGGCGGAGGCCTGCTTTCCCCGGCTGTTTTCGAGAAAATTAAATCTTACTTTAACGAAAAGAAAGCATGTGTTATAGCCTATACGGACGAGGATTTTTACTGGGAGGAACTCTCACAGCGCATGCAGCCCTGGTTCAAGCCGTGCTATTCACCGGATACCCTGTTATCTTACAATTACTGGGGACATCTGGTGGCGGTACGGGAGAAGCTGCTGATGGAAGTGCTGAAGGAAGAAGGGGTGCGTAATCTGGCATATGAGAATATGCACGGCCGGAATGCGGAGGGAGTGGATTCACCGGAGGTCAGGTTCTATAATCTGTGTCTGTATCTGGAAGAGGCGGTGATCCGGCACTGCGAGATGAAGGGAACGCCTGTTGCGGAAAGTATCTGCCATATTCCGGGAGTGTTTTTTCACAGGCCCTATGAGCCGGAGGCCAGAGAGCGGGAGAAGATCGCTGCGTGCGAGAGCATGGCGGAGAGGTTTCTTTTGGCGGAACAGTGTCTTTGCCGGGAGCTGGACGAAGGGCTTCATCTGACGGGTGCAGGGGCGGAATATGTGGCGGTACGGGAGGCTGCGCTGTACAGGCGCGGCAGAAGAGGCAGTCTGCAGGTGGGGCCGGAGCCGGATATTTACCATATCGTCTATGATACTTCGATATCCGGCCGGGATCGCTGTGCCCGCGCCCAGAGCGCCGAGGGGCATATCCACCCCCATCCTCTTGTGTCCGTGGTGATTCCCTCCAAAGATCATCCGGAAGTGCTGGAACAATGCCTGCGGTCTTTTCGTAAGAAGACGCTTTATGACTGCTATGAATGGATCGTGGTGGACAACGGCAGCAGCAGGGAAAACCGCGACCGGATAAAGAAGCTGCAGAAGGAATATAAGTTCCTTTATTTATATGAAGAAATGCCTTTTAACTTTTCTAAAATGTGCAATATGGGCGTGGCGCAGGCACATGGGGACATGATCCTGCTGTTGAACGACGATATTGAGATCATCGAGAAAAACTGGCTGGAACGCATGGTGGGGCAGGCGCTTCTGCCGCATGTGGGCGCGGTGGGAGCCAGGCTGTGGTATGCGGGCGGCAGGCTGATCCAGCATGTGGGCATCACGAATCTGCAGATCGGCCCGTCTCATAAGCTGGTGACTTTTCAGGACGATCAGGATTATTATTACGGCCGCAGCCGTGTGGCTTATGATATGATCGGTGTGACGGCGGCCTGCATGATGGTGACGAAGAAAAAGTACGAGGAAGTGGGCGGACTGGACGAAACCATGGCGGTTTCCTACAATGACGTGGACTTTTGTTTTAAACTATGGGAGGCCGGCTATTACAATGTACTGCGCAACGATGTGGTGCTCTATCATCACGAATCCTTAAGCCGCGGACTGGATGAGCATGACGAGAATAAGTGGGAGAGACTGCTGACGGAGAAGCGAAATCTATATGCCAGACATCCGCAGCTGGACGGCAAAGATCCTTTTTATCATGAAGCGCTTATTGACAACGCCTCTGATTACAGGTGTAATTATAAGTTTCCTTACGAGGATCCGCTGCATACGGTGGGGGTGAAGCCGCTACAGGAAGCGGAGCTGCGGGGGATCAGGGAAGAGCGGCTTAAGCTGATGGTGGACCGGGCCGAGATGCAGCACAAGATTCACGAGGAGGAGCCGGATATCGTTTGGATCATGGGCTGGTGCTATGTGCCCGGGGAGGATAACGCCCTTTATGATAAAAAGATGCTGCTGCGGCGGGCGGACGGCCCCGGCTATGTGGCAGTGCCTGCGGACTGGCATCGTAAGGATGTGGTGGAGAGCCTGCGGGGAGAGGAACATATCGAACTGGCAGGATTCGTACTGCGGGTTCTGAAAAAGGATCTGGAGGCCGGAAGCTATCGGATCGGAATGCTTTGTACGAATCAGGTGACGGGGGAAAAGGCGTTATCATGGAGTGAGAAGGAGATAACGGTGTAATGCCGGAGGCCGTGCGGCGGCATGGTTCAGTGACAGACTGGTGAGCGGATGATGTCCGGAAAGGAAACATTACAATATGGAACAAAAGGAACAGGCCAGGATGACGGAGGAAGAGGCCCTGCGGTTTTACCGGGAAGCTTATATGCGGGAACAGAAGAAGAACCGTTTCTTAAGCGGCCGGCTGGCGGACGAGGAATATAAGAACAGGGAGCTGGAGAAGAAGCTGGCGGATATTAAGGGGACGCTTCTGTGGCGTCTGTCCAAGCCGTTGCGGAGCCTTGTGCACTGGGTACACCGCACGAAGGAGCGGGTGAACCGGTACGGGGATCTGAAAGGGATCCTGCGCAAGTTAAATGCCAAGGGAATCGAACGGAAGGCGCGGACACAGCATGGAACGGCCAGTTTTCCGAGCGTGGAGGAGGCCGGACGACAGCGGCAGACGAAATTTGACAGAAGTGTCAGGTTTAGTATTTTAATGCCGCTGTACAATACACCGGAGAAATTCTTAAGGCAGGCCGTGGAGTCTGTAACGGCTCAGACGTATCCGGGATGGGAGCTGTGCCTGGCGGACGGTTCCGACGCAGAACATGATGAGGTAGGGCAGATCTGTAAGGAATATGCGGCGAAAGATGCACGGATACGATATCGGAAACTGGTTAAGAACGAGGGGATTTCCGGCAATACCAATGCCTGTCTGGATATGGCTACCGGTGATTACATTGCCCTGTTTGACCACGACGATGTGCTGCATCCCAGTGTGCTTTATGAGTATATGAAGGTGATCTGTGAAAAGGGAGCCGATTATATTTACTGTGATGAGTCTACTTTTCAGGGCAATAAGACCATCGACGACATGATCACCCTGCATTTTAAACCGGATTTTGCGCCGGATAATCTGCGGGCGAATAATTACATCTGTCATTTCAGCGCTTTTGACAGAAAACTGCTGGAATGTATGCCCCTGTTCCGCTCGGAATTCGACGGCAGTCAGGATCACGACATGATCCTGCGGCTGACCGCGAAGGCCAGATGTGTGGTTCGAGTGCCGGGGCGGCGCTTTAACTGGCCCACACTTGGGGGCCAGGGGAACGAACGT
>VSOD01000224.1 GCA_009774655.1 Lachnospiraceae bacterium | reverse complement strand
CATAATACATTCAAATGAGATTAAAATCAATAACACAATTACAGTACAGCCGCCGACGAACCCGAATTCTTCCCCGATAACCGCGAAAATAAAGTCGGTTTCCGGCTCTGAAATAAAATTTCCGTTTTTCACGGAGCTGATCTCATTGGTCTTATATCCTTTGCCGTACAGCATGCCGGAACCGATCGCCACCACGGAATTGTTCTGCTGATAGGCCGTCGTATCTGCGTATTCATCCGGATAGATCCAGGCCAGAATACGCTTCTGCTGGAAATCGTTGATGATCTCCTGCTCCGGCTGCAGGATCAGCATCAAGAGGATCACGAAAGCCGGCAGGGCTACGGAGATCGCCCCGATGATAAATTTCCAGCTGATACCGCCCACCAGCAGGATCACGCAGAACAGCAGGCCGATCATGATACTGGTGGACAGGTCCGGCTGCTCGTAGATCAGCGCGATCGGCGGCAGAAACAGGATCACGCACATGCCGACCATCTTGAAGGAATGCATCTGTTCCCTGTGCCGCAGGATCAGCTGCGCAAAAAACAAAAGAATCATGATCTTGGCCGTCTCCGAAGGCTGGAACTGTATACCGAGGATGTTCACCCACCGCCGGGCTCCGTTGACTTCCACGCCGATCAGCCTGACGAGCACCAGAAGCGCGATATTCAGCAGATAGATCAGCCAGTAAAACCGTAGGATCACGGAATAATCAAACAAGGAGATGACCAGCATCAGAAAAAGCCCCAGCACAAAGCCCATCGTCTGTTTCGTCTGCAGAGATTCCGATGCGGCGCTGCCGATCGCCAGGATCCCGATCACGGTAAGCGCCGACACTAAAAGGATCAGCTTGAAATCATAATCCCTGATATGGTATTGTCGCAGCATAGTGTGTCATCTCCTCTTTCATGTCCTGCCTGTCTTAATCGTTTTTCAGATCCAGGATCGGTATGTTGGCATACAGTGTCGGGTTCTTGATCCCCCGCCCCTTGTTGCCCGTCTTGGTAATCTGTATTTCCATACTTTTCGTATCGATCTTCATGTATTTGGATATGACCTGCGCGATATCGTTTTTGATCATTTCCATCATTTCCGGAGAACAGTTGACGCGGTCAGAGATCAGCAGGATCTTCAACCGGTCTTTTGCGATTTCTCTGGAGCTTTTCCGTTTTAGAATATTTTTAAACACTTCGATCCCCCCTAACCCTTATGAAAGATACCTGATACTCTGGCCCAGAACGAGACACCTTTTTCCAAATCAAGGAATGGGACTTCACGCCCTACGATCCTGTAACAGATATTCTGATAGGCTTTGCCCGCCAGCGTGTTGCTGCCCACTAACGGCTCGCCCTGATTGGTGGCGATCACCACATTCTCATCGTCCGGCACCATGCCAAGAAGGGGTAAGGACAGTATTTCCACCACATCCTCGGAAGACATCATGTCTCCCCGCCTGATCATATCGAAACGGATGCGGTTGATGATCAGATCGATCTTATGTATTTCATTGGCCTCTAAAAGCCCGATAATGCGGTCTGCGTCGCGGATGGCGGACACTTCCGGCGTCGTGATCACAAGCGCTCTGTCCGCTCCCGCTATGGCGTTTTGGAACCCCTGCTCGATCCCTGCCGGGCAGTCCAGAATGATATAGTCGAACTGATCCTTGAGATGGCTGATCATCCGCACCATCTGGGAAGGGTTGACCGCGCTCTTGTCCCTTGTCTGCGCGGACGGAAGCAGGAATAAGGTAGGATATCTCTTATCGCGGATGATCGCCTGTTTGATGCGGCAGTTGCCTTCCACCACATCCACCAGATTATACACGATCCTGTTCTCCAGTCCCATGACCACATCCAGATTGCGCAGCCCGATATCCGTATCGATCAGGATCACTTTCTTGCCCATGGCTGCCAGACCTGTACCAACGTTTGCGGAAGTAGTGGTCTTGCCTACCCCGCCTTTCCCTGATGTGACGACAATTACTTCACTCATATTTTTTTAGCCTCCTGAATATGATGTATTATCGTCCCCTGCACATATCTGCCGATTCCGTATCCCGGATACTTACAGTATTTTTAGACGGGCAGATTGTTCAGTAATTCTTTTGTGATCGGTTCCATCAGTACTCTTCCGTCCTCCACATAAGCGATCTTTGGCTGAACCTTCGGTTTGATCGGCCATTTGCTTTGTTTCTCTGAGGTTTTATATTTGAAGTCCCCGATCTTTAATTTTTCGGGTGACATTTCAAGCGCAACGACAAAATGTCCTTCGTCACCGCTGCCGCCGGCATAGGCCTGTCCATAAAGGCCGCCCAGGATAACGATATCCTTGTTTGACACGATGCAGGCGCCGGGATATACATCTCCCAGAACGATGACGCTGTTTTCCGTCTCCAGGGTCTGCCCGTCTTTCAGGGTGCCTTTGTAGAACTGCCCGGCGTTCTCCATCAGCTGCTGGTGGTAGGAAAGTTTCTGCAGCGCCTTGATAAAATTCTTGTTGGTCTCTTCGTTCTTGCCCATGATACACACGATATTCAGGGAAGAATGGGCCGTGATCGTATTGACGATCTGCCGTTCCTCCTGATCTGTCAGAGGGCGCCCTTCAAAAGAGAGCACCATACTCGCATCCTTAAAGAAATGAGCGGATTCCCTGAATTTAAAAGCAATCTCTTCGATCAGCTGCGAAAAAGGCATTTCCTCATCGAGCCAGATGGAAAGGCCGTGCTGAAAACTTTTGATGATAACCGGATTTTTCATAGTTTATACCTCTGTCATTTAGTCTGCATTGATGGCACCGCGCTCCAGTGTTCCGGCGGTTCCCGTAACGATCTCGCTTTCATCTTTCAAACCGTAATAGTAGGCGTAGACATCTCTGGCGATCTGGGCGCTGTAATCCGATGTATAGCCGTAGGCCACACGGACCGTGACAGAGATCTCCGGATCTTCATAAGGCGCATAGCTGATAAAAAGAGCATGGTTGGGCCGGCTTAAGTCTTCCTGTGCCGTACCTGTCTTGCCCGCCACATTCACGTCCAGATCCGCATAATAGCGTTTGGCCTCCACCACCTGACGCATACCGGTATGGATGGCATCCCAGTAAGACTGGTCCATGTCGATATGATTGCGCACCTGCGCTTCATTTTCCGCTACGTAATCATCATTGAGATTCTGTATTTTGTCTACTAATGTTAAATTATAACATGTTCCGCTGTTGGCGATAGTTGTAACATATCGCGCAAGCCCTACGGTGGTGAAGTTGTTGGTGCCGTGCCCGATTGCGGAACGGACGGCATCCGTGTCGGATATTTCCGGCATGTATTCCTCGATCTCCACACCGGAAGTCTCGGTGAGTCCGTACAGATCGGCTGCTTTGGCCAGTTTGTTCAGGGCCACATCGTTATTATAGGTATCGCCTACGATGCCAAGTCTGTAACCGACTTCATAGAAGTAACCGTTGCAGGAATGTCTGAGGCCGCCTGTGACGTTCAAAGAGCCGTGTCCTCCCCTGTTCCAGCATCGCGGCGGCGGTGAGATCTTGTCGAAGGTTCCCGTACAGAGGATCGTATCCGCCAGGGAAATAACGCCTTCCGTCAGTCCGGCCGTGGCTGCCGCGGGCTTAAAGGTGGAGCCGGGCGCCGTTCTCTGCTGGGTGGCATAATTGAGAAGCGGCGAAGACAGGTCGTTCTGCAGTCTGGCAAAATATGCCGCATCCACTCCGTTGGCCATCTTATTGTTGTCATAGCTCGGATAAGATACCAGCGCCAGCACGTTTCCGTTATTGACATCCGTGACGACGATGGAGCCGGAAAAAGGGTCAAGGGCAAGCTGTGCCGGCGTGATGTCCAGATTCTCGATCCGCTTGTACATGAAAGTGTATGCAGTCTCATTGCCGGCCTGAAACTGCTGCAGCTCCTCGTCCGGGATCTGTACCAGATCCTGCTCCAGCAGAAGCTGGCAGATCTGCCTGCCGGTCAGTTCGTCGTTATTGATCATGTACCGGTAGATCTTCTTATCAAATTTGAGGTCCGAGTCAAGCTGTTCGAAAATATAGTCCGTGAGCTTCTGATAGATTTCGACGGAATCCGAATACTGGGAGTCGATGTCCAGCTTCGACACGTCGACCCAGTTCTGGGCGATCGCATAAGTCAGGTATTCGTTCAGGCTGATGACCTCGTCCGTCGTCCATGCAATATAAGTCTTGTCGTCTCTGTCGATGGCCGAGCGCATAATGATATCATTGTCATAGAGCATGGACACGATATAGCTTTCATAGTTCTGGTACTCTTTGGTCAGATCCTTGTAAGGCGTGCGGGTCTCTTCCAGTTCCTGAAGCAGTGTCGCATTGACTCTGGCTTTCTTATCCAGATAGGTCTGATAGACGATCTTCTCCGTCTCTTTGGCATCCGGCTGTGCAAAATGCGCGGTGTCGATGATATTGTTATTGATGCATGCGAAATAGACATCATAGACCGGAAGCTTGATATTGCCGCCGCTGCCGCCTTCCGGAACATGATATTCTTTGATGTTTTCCAGACTGGCAAGCAGGATACTCGCCAGCTTGGACTCCAATATGTGATAACTTACTTTCTGCAGCTCGGTATCCAGGGTGAGCCATACATCGTTTCCGGCCGCCGGTTCCACCCTGGCGCTTGTCTCGATCACCTTGCCCAGATTATCGACGAAGACAGTCTCCGACCCTTTCCGGCCCTGCAGCTCCATTTCCATGGAGGATTCGATGCCGGACTTGCCGACCGTATCATTCAGCGCATAGGTTTCATCCTTCTCCTGCAGAGCCTGCAGCTCTTCCGGATTGATCTTGCCGGTATAACCGATGATCTGCGCAAAGTAGACGCTCTCGTTGTATTTGCGGATCGTGCCCTCCGCGATGGCCACACCCTCCAGCACATCGGAATTCTCCATCACCACGGCCACCGTCTCCTCGGACACATTGTTGGCTACCGTCGTGGCGATATAACGCTGGTAACTGTTGGCACTCATGGAAAAACGGATCGTGACGATCTTTAACAGCTCTTCCTTCGTATAGCCCATACCGGCCACGAAAGTGGAAGAATCCTCCGGATCCTCATAACCGCCCACCGCATACCGTTTGGAACTGCACAGATATTCCATCACCTCATCGGGCGTGGCGCGCTTCTCTTTTTCCTTAAAATCATCGTCGTCGATGGCGGCGTGTCCGTAGACGTCGGCCAGGAAACGGAGCAGCTGGGTGCCTTCCACGTTATACTGATAATTGCCGTTGCTGTCAAGCACGATATGGAAATCATTGATGATCGTATCGCCGCAGCGCTCGATCATACAGATCAGACGGTAGATCGTGTTGTTCAGCCGCAGATTCTTCCATCTGCCCGATTCGTATACATCCTCGATCGTCACCGAATAAGCCAGCTCGTTGTAGGCCAGCAGATTACCGTCCCGGTCCAGAATGTTGCCCCTGGTCGCGGGTATGGTGCGCTCTCTTGTGATCCGCAGCTGAAAATTGTTGAAGTATTCTTCTCCGTTGACAATCTGCAGCTGGAAAAGGGTATAGATCAGATAACCGCCCATACCGAATAAGATCAGTACAAGTATGAGCAGTCTGGACGTGACCATGTTGATAAAGTTTTCTTTCAGACGTTCCAGTATATGGTCAAACAAACTTCTTTCCACTCCTTAGTTCGATGCGCTCCAAGCTCGTATTGATCCAGAGAATGAGCGGGTATAAAAATATGGTGACGACGATCGTATAGACGATCTCCGGCAGGATGATATTCACGAAATAATAACCGAAATCAAACCGGCTTCGTAACAGGAACAGGATCACATAGCATATGAACCCGTAAAAAAGGTCGCTTCCGAGAATAAGTGCGATTGGCAGTTTGATATCCTGCGGATAAAATATAATACAGAACTTGCCGTTCATATAACCGATGTACATATACAAAAGTGCATAGAAACCGATGGTATTGCCGAAAAAGATATCCACCAGCAGACCGCACACAAAACCGATCAGCAGGCCCGTCTTCTCTCCTCTCATAAACCCGAAGGAAGCTGCCAGCACGATCAGGAGATTGGGTACGATCCCGCCGAAAGCAAGGGCCCGGAATACCGTACACTGCAGTAAAAAGCATATAAAGATCAGAAAGGCCGTGATCAGGCCGCGTCTCAGATTCATATTCACCTCGGCAGAAAACTGCCCGTCAATCTGTGATCGTCTGCTTGAGCTGCATAACGACAAGCACCTCTTCCAGATGTTCGAAATCGACTGCGGGCGTAATGTGACCGGATTTGGTCAGGTTGTTGGAATCCTGGTTGATCTGACTGATATAGCCGATCAGGATGCCGGGCAGGTAGATGTCGCTGATGTTGGAAGTGACGATCTTATCGCCTTCCACCACGGCATCGGCGCTGTCGATGAGCTGTTCGAACTCAATCACACCGGTGGCGTAGAGCTTCAGGTTACCGGATACGATCATATTGTCGGAGCTTGACAGCACCATGGCGCTCACGTTGGAATCGTCCGCGATGATCGCCTTCACCTTCGCCCAGTTAGGACCAACGTCCACGATACGGCCCACCAGGCCGCTGCCTGCCATCACATTCATGTTCACGGCGATCCCGTCCCGCTCTCCCTTGTTGATCACGAAGGAGTAGAACCAGTTGCCGGAATCTCTGGCAATGATGCGCGCGCCGGTCTTCTCATATTCATCATACTGGGCGTCCAGGCTGTAAAGCTCCCTCAGGTTCGTCAACTCATAGCGGTCCTGCTGGAGTCTGGTATTCTCGATCGTCAGCTCGTCCACCTGCTCTTTCAGATTCTCGTTCTCCGCGATCAGATCCCGGATCTGCGCAAGCTCCTCGGAACGGCCGGCCAGCCAGCTGCCCACGGAGCTGATCCCTTCCGCAAAAGGAACCACCGTATAACCGGCCACCGGGCTTAACGGGCCGCTGAGCACGGTCGTATTTA
>VSOD01000223.1 GCA_009774655.1 Lachnospiraceae bacterium | reverse complement strand
CACATCAGAACATTGAAAGCGGTGTTACAGCTCCGCTTTATTTGTCGTTCCATCAAACCGACTGTGAATAGTAACGTCCTTTTTTGTTCCTGTCATCTTCTCATTGTAGATTTGATCAACGCCATATTTTTTAAGGGCATCAAGCTGTCTGTCCAAATTTTGGGCTTCGGTGCTTACCCTCGCATAGCCAAATACATAATTCCTCATAACGTGTTCCTTCCTATATAATAGTTTCCCAATAACGTATAGCATATGGGAAATTGATTTTGGAACGGGTTCTGGGACAAAATGCAGATGTAACTATGCCATTTTACAAGGGTACTTCCCTGCTTCAAATTTCTTCCCAAAAACGATCGTTTTAGGACGCATAAAATCTCTGCAGATGTCCCATTCTCTCTAAATCTGTTCCATGACAGATTTTGTATCGTCGAGATACCCACTCGCTTCTTCCAGCATTTCAATACATCCTGACATTTCCTGCCCTCGTTCTCCATTTTGGAAATTCTCCGGAAGATTGTCGTATGCCTCCTGCTCTTCATCTATAACTTCCTATATGATCTCGATAGCCTCATCGATCAATTCATACGATTTTTCTAATCTTTTTCTTCTTTGCCTGTTCATGCTCTCATCTCCATATCTTTATAAATTATCTGCCTTATATGCTGACATAAAAAAGCAGATGGTCTTATCACCCATATGGTCATAAGACAACCTGCTTTTACTCACATTATACTCATATTGAGAACCTTGTGCTGCTAATCACTCGTTCAGCTTGCCGGCATATTTAAGCCACTCATTTTCCGGAACCTTTAATGCGGCCATCGCCTGTTCTGCTGTCAGTTTCAGCGTATCCATTAAATTCTTTATGGCTTGCAGCATTCCTGCTTCCATTCCTTGTTCCATTCCTGCTTCCATTCCTGCTTTCAGTCCACGCTCCATACCGATAGCAATTCCTTTTTCCTCTATTCCTTTGCTCAGATTACACACATCTGTCACCCCGCTTTCCAGTTCCTTCGTCATCCTGATAGCAAAATCTTCCTGCAGAATCCTCTTCTTTTCCTCTGGCTTTTTCTCAGATGATAGCAGCACATTCAGCAGCTTTAGGATTCCATCGTAATTATTATCTTCTGGATCTCCAAGACAGATCATGACTGCTGTGAGAAGATCATAGTTTTCCTTTTTCTCCTTCACCTCTCCGATCAGATTTTCTTCACTGACCGCATACCTTGTAACCGTATTCTGCCGGTATTTCGGCGGGTCTGCACACACCCATATCGAATATACTTTTTTAATCTTCTCATAATGAGTATCTGTAAATTCCACGCCATACTGTGCAGATATCATCCTGCTGCAATAATAGATTCCCCTCTTAATAACCGGATATCCAGGATAAAAATCGTTCTGTGCTTCTACATTGATAATCAGCCGTATTGTTTCCCCGGACTTTGGAAGTACCGCATAAAAGCGGATATCGAACGTGACCGTCCCTTCCTGAATCGTGCTGTCTTCATTCTTAGCCCCTCTGATCTGTTCGCCGTCATGGCCTTCATCCGGATTCACAGCCGTTTTAGCGATCTGCGGCTCACCTTCTATATATTTCTCTGCGATATCATTTACATCAGATTCTCTGTATTCTTCCAGACAGCTTTTCATAATCCATGCGAGGATAATCTTATTTGCAAGCAGCTTCTTACATGCCGCATCGTAAGCCGCTTTGTCTCCCGCAGCAGAGATATTTTTCGCAAGTATATTTTCAACTTCCATCCTCTGTATGTTATCTCCCTTCTTTAATTTATATCATATCATAAATTCAACCACTAATCCATATACCGTACAAAATAGTGTAAAAGAACTGTAACAGTTCAGCCTTCGGCCTCACTGTTACGGAATCTGCCCATTGAGCAAAGCTCAATTTTTCCAAGTCGCCTGCGGCGAGGGGCAGATTCCCTCTAGGCTAAATTTACATGCTATCACGGACTTTGCAGTAAATGCAAAGTCCTGGGCTGAACTGTTACAAAGAACTGTACCGTATATCCTGCCAGAAACAGGATTGTTAGAAAGATGGACTGTGTAATCCCATCTTTCTAACCGATAACCATATCCATATAAGCTGTCCCCGGCCTGACAGACTGACTGTTAATTCCAACAGACCACCTCATACCGCGGTTTCTTCTATCATCTCAATCTCTTCCTTTTCTCTGTCGTAACGGTACAGATTGAAGGAAAGGATCTCTTCCAGATCTACCTGTGTCATATTGACTTCGTTCACCATCCGTCTGTAAAAGTCATAACTTTGTATCCCATCATCAGGCAGAAGAAGGACTTCATGTACAGAACTGGGCAGGATCAGCAGGTCCGACCCCAGTCTGTCTGCCAGTTCTTTTATCTTCTCAGAATAGAGCATTGCCGATGCGCCGAATACCTTTTCTTTATTAGTCAATACATACAGCGCCGTGCTGCTTTCTCCCATCTGTATGCCCGCCAGCTCCTTTAACAGCTCCTGCATGGACACCAGAATATCCGGCATATGCTCCTTCATATTCCTGCGTGCAGTACGGTACACCTCCTCTGCCTGCTGTCCCCACATGTCCAGATGGCTGTTGTGGATCAGGATGGATGCCTTTCCTAACGCCTTTTCCCTCATAGCGTAATAGAACACGACAGCCAGGTCATGCCACCTGAAATAAGGCACGTCCTGGAGCAGCTTCCGGTTCTTCTCATAATTAATGACTTTATGGCAGATGCGCTCTTTTACCAGCACATAGTCACGGAAGAAATCCATATCCAGCTTCACGCTGCGGGTCTGATGCTCATATAATGCTGCGATCTCTTCCACGATCTTTTCCACACTGTCACCATCCTGATACTGCCTGTATTGCTCTTCGAGATAAATTGTGGGAGAGACGCTGTCATTTTTCTCCATGATCACGATCCCTGTCAGTGTGACATCATTATTCTTGAGGACTTTTGTCACTGTGGCTGTATATCCGTCTCCCATTTTCTGCTGCAGCAGTTCTGCAATCCTGTCTGTAAATTCTATAAATTCCATCATTTTTCTGCCTCTCCTTCCTATGCCGCTTTACTGCTCTTTGTCTTTGACAGCGCCGCCATTACTTTCTTATAAAGCTCCCCGCTCATGTTTCCTGTCTCCGGTATCCTGTAACGCTCCCTGACTGTCTCCATCGGAACTCCTGTCCTGTCAAGCTCTCTCTGCAGGGATGCCATCTGTTCTGCAGTCAGGGTATCTTTCTGATTTCCCCTCTTCTGCTTTTCTGCCGCTGGTATCCCTTTCTCATCAGCATTGTTTCCGGGAGCATCCTTTGACTTCATAGCATAAACAGTCTCTCCTCTGCCATTTACGATCACCAATGCAGATATCTCCTTATCATCGTTATACTCAATGGAACTTACAGAAAAACGGTCATAACAGCAGTACTTTTTTTCCTGATTCCGGTTTCCGTTGTCTTTACACTGTATATCCGCTTTTCCTGCAGGTATCCATATAAAAGGCGCCGTATAGAGTTCTCTGCCTATGCCCCAGTTGAAACAGGCACGTTTGAAACTGTCGGAAGCCTGTCCCTTTTCCTTCTCCGAATAACTCATCGTCCCTACATCCTGTTTTGCCACCCATTCACCGGAATCTTTATCCAATATCTCCACTGTACAGTAGAGGTTCCCATCTATGCACTGATGGCTGCGCTTCCACCCGAATATCCCGAATGTCTCATCAAGGATCTTCTGGTCCACCCTTGCATCTTTATAGAGTAAGAGACTTAATCCCTTCTCATTGATCATAGCGATCCTGCACTCGATCTCATCCGCCTTAAGCAGCCTGATCATATCCTGTTCCATCGTCATCCTCCCCTTCCTTTGCACATCCACATCCCGGTCTTCCCATCTCTGAAATGTTCCTCAGTTCACCACATGCGTAATCCTGCAGGTCATCATAGAATCCGTCTTTTCTCTCCATCCATTTCTGATAAACAGACCCTAGTATTCCAAAGTTAAGGTTCAGCAGTCCGCGCATAGTATCTTCATCCAGATCTGCGGCATTCTCCACAAAGACCTCATACAGATCCACATAAACTTCTATCTTATAAGAATCTTTAAAGATATCTTCCTTCTCCTTCCGGAGCATGGAATCCTTAAAAAGCAGCAGCTCCATATGAAGCCGCTGCAGTAATAATTCCCTCAGTCCTTTCTCATCCATAAACCAGCCTCCTATGCTGCCTTCACTTCAAACCGTCTGTAATGGGATACCTTTCCATAATCGGTATAAAGCTCCGGTCTCTCTTCCCTGATCCGCTGTGAATCAAGCTTTGTGGAGTCAATATTTTTCCATGAGACACGGAAGCACTCACTGTCTGCAAGTTCATTGTCTTTCATGAACAGCTTTACTTCCTGCTCGATCTGCTTCTGTTCCGCCTGCAGTTCTGCAATAAAACCAAGGATTTCCTCACGCCGCCGTAACTTTTCATCAAACCCGGTAAGTTTGATGGCTCTGGCCTTCTTTGCGGTATGGAAATACTGTTCCAGCACTTCATCGCACGCCTTGCTCCCATCCGGCGGCGGGATGATCCCTGGTATGATATGATTATTCCAGAACTCTTCTTCCACCGTGACCAGCCCCCTGATCAGCTCATCATCCCATTCCAGTTTACGGAAAGTAAATTCCCTGCCTAAGATAACCGCCGCGATATACCATACCTTTTTCCCTGTTACCGCCATGTAATGGTAACACTGCATGATATAGTGGAGCGGTATATTGCCGTCAGCCCATTTGTCAGCATTGTAAGCACTGGCTGTCTTGCATTCCAGCCCTGCATCCTCGCCTATAACAAGTCTGTCCACATCTGCAATCATAAAGGGATGCTCTTTGCTCCGGTACATAAAGTTGGATTTTCTGACTTTCAAACCTGTAGCTTCTGTGAATCTCTGCGCCACATAATCTTCCAGGTCATGGCCGATACGGATTGCTTCACTGTCTTTTTCCTCCACATCTTCCCTTGTCTTTTCCCTGAATACTTTCATCGCACTGCTGTACGGGTTCACGCCACAGATTGCCCCTGCGTCAGATCCTCCGATGCCTGTCTTTCTTAAACGGAGCCATTCTGTGTTATCGACTCCTGCCAATGATATTTTTTCATACATGATTCTTCTCTCCTTTTTCTGTCCTGATATCTTTACAGACACTCCTGAAAGAATAAGGATGGCTAAGGTTGTTGAAACCCAGCCATCCTGCTCTTTTTGCTTTTATCGTTATACTATCCATTGAATGTTTCTGTCCTGTGATATACTTTGATAAGTCCTGCATCCTTTCCCTTAAGGCCAAAAGTCCTGTTTCCCATTTATCCAGAGGATGCCTCCAGTCCTATGCTGCCTTTACAAGCTGGTAAGCCTTATCGATCAGCAGATTGCCGTCGATTGTGCGGGCAAACAGGTTTTCATTATAGTTTGCCGTCTTCCGCAGCGGTTTACTGTGTGTTGCAAAATCCGATACTGCATTGATAAAGCGGTATGCATTATTCCCTACTTTCTGCAGATCAGGAGCGTCATAATACCGCTGTTCCATGTCCCTGCGGAGCTTGATGATGTTCCTGCTCTGGACCGGCGTTGCATCCTCTTCCATGGGCAGGAGCAGTTCGATGTATTCTTTCACCTGTGCATCCGTCACCTTCTGTCTGCGTAACTGCTCAAACTCAATACCAAGGCTGTCCATGTATTTCTCTGCCATAAAGAGCGTATCCTTCGCCTCCTGTATCTTGTCATGGATGCTGCCTGTATGGATCATAGAAAAACTCCTCTTTGCCGTATCCAGTGCAAGATTTAGCGTGTTATTGCACACAACTCTTACCGGTGTAACGGCTACTTTTACAGAGCCGGAGCCGTCATGGGCATTGGAGAACACAAGATAGGAACTTATATGCTCTCCCGCAATAATATATTCCTTCGGAAGCCTTGCCAGCAGCCAGACCTTCTTCCCCTCCTGCAGTGACCCTGCGGTCTCATAGCGGACACCATTTCCCAGCAGTCCATCGGTAAAACTGAACGCATCCGTATTCTGTACCACCTTATAGCGGTCGGATACCACGCCTAATACTTTCCTGTCCGAACTGCGTACATTTGCCTTAAAGCCTTTCACCAGCTCACGGCCTCCTGTATACACTGGTTCCTGCACCACCTCCCAGTCAAGCCCTGCAAGCCGTAATGCATCTGACGATGTCGGTGACTCCATGACGATCGTCCCCAGCCCATGCCATGGTTTCTCCCTTACAGAAAACATTGTTTCTACATTTGCTGCCATATGTAACATCTCCTTTTCTTTTAGTCTAAATTTCACCGCATACATAGACAGGACAAAATGGGACAGGAGCCTCCATATAGAAAGCTCCTGTCTGTATCCTTTGCTTTGATCTTCTGCTTTTCATTAATGCCCTGTCCCGCGATACGCGGTACTTCTGCTTCCTTACTAATGCTGTACAGCAGAAGCTACGCATACGCGCTCTTCCATTTACCAGCACTGCCAATGAGCTTGATAATGGACATGGCTGCAGAGATAACCGCTGCAGCCACTTTTAAGATGTTTTCAACTAATTTCAATTTCCCCATGTGCCCCTCCTTTCCTCCTGTATACACACCGTCTCATCTGTCTGGCGTTATTGAAAGAATATATCAGTATACAGCCTGCATATACGATACAGGTATCCCGGCGTGGGATTGTTTTTGCTGATGCAGATATAGATACCTGCTGCTTACGACCGCTTGAGAGTCTATGGGTATTCGGCATTGCTGCGATCTGCTACAAAAGTTGGATGCCATAAAGTACGAAAGTAAGCGTCAAATCCTTCGCTCCCTATAAATTAAAGCGCCGCTTATTTGCGGCGCTTACTGTAGCAGTCAGCCGGAAGTGTCTTTGACCACGGCATGAGCGGTTCCAGTCTTGATTCTTCTATCTTTCCATTTGCATAAAT
>VSOD01000222.1 GCA_009774655.1 Lachnospiraceae bacterium | reverse complement strand
ACGAAGAAGGGGCAGAAAGCATAACATAAGACCCCGGGCCGCGGGGGCTTCAGGCCTCCACCGCCCCGGTCGTGATCTTCTTGATCCACCTGCCGCCCCTCAGACGGAACACGCACCACACCGCTTTCGCGATCTGGTCGAATTTCAGCGCCGTGTAGATCCAGAAAGCCGGCATATGGAACACGAATCCTGCCAGCAGCCCCAGAGGAATAGAGAGCACCCACAGAAAGATATTGTCCGCCAGCATGAGCATCTTCGTATCACCGCCGCCCCGCAGCACGCCTTTGGTCATAATGCTGTTGGCAGACTGGAAGATCATGATAAAGCTGATGGCATTCATCAGCTGCCGGGCGATCATTGCCGTCTCAGCAGACACATTGTAGGCGCCGATGACCGGCCGGCTGATCAGCAGGATGACACCGCCCGCAAACAGGCCGAGACAGATTCCCAGTCCAAGGAAAGCATAGCCCTGCTGCTGTGCCTGCTCGCGTTTGCCCTCTCCCAGTGTCTGTCCGGTCACGATGGCCCCCGACTGCGAGACGCCCTGTGTCAGCACATTACTCATCTGCTGTGTGACACTGGTGATCGCATTGGCTGCCACGAAAGCCACACCCAGACGGCCGATGACCATCGCCACCGTATTGTTGCCGATGGCGAGAATGCCGTCACTGATCAGCACCGGTATACTGATACGGATATATTCCCCTATCAGATCCTTCGTCTGTATGAAAAGATCTCCCAGCCGGAAATGTATTTTCTGATCTTTGAAAAAGAGATAGCCGCAGATCATCCCCGCCTCGAACAGCCGGGCGATCAATGTCCCGATCGCCGCGCCGGCGATCTCCATCCTTGGCATTCCGAATTTACCGAAGATAAACGCGTAGTTGGCGCCCAGATTGACAAAGAAGGCGCCCATAGACACATACAATGGCATCTTTACCTGCCCTACACTGCGCAATGCGATCGTACAGACCAGAGACAGACCCAGAAAGAAATAGGTGATGACCGAATACCGGAAATAGACCGCTCCCATGGAGATGATCGTCGTATCGGTCGTATACATCCGCATGATCACGGACGGGATCGTCAGCGTAGCCACCGCAAAAAGCAGTGCCAGGCCCACCGTCAGCCGCACCATAAGGCAGATCGTCTTTTTCAGCGCCAGAGAGGACTTCTCCGGCTCGGTCTCTTTCATCCCCCAATAGCGCGACACCAGCACCGAGGCTCCCATACCCAGTCCCATACAGAAAATATGATAGATATTGATAAACTGATTGGCCAGCGAAGTGGCCGACAGCTCCTGCTCTCCCAGCGTGCCTACCATGATCGTGTCCAGCATGTTGACGCCGATCGTGATCAGGCTCTGCAGGGAGATGGGAAGCGCCAGCAGAAGCACTTTCTTATAGAATTTGTGATCCGATAGAAAAACAGTCTTAAGTAATTTCATAAAGCATTTGTTCCCACTTAACCATACTGTCTTATAAAGAATATGTTATGACAGCAGCATCTTCTCTATGACACACGTATGTTTTCTTTTGTCATTCTCCACGTTGTAACTGATTCCCACAAGCAGGACATCTTTGCCATATCCCTGCAATGCATCCGGATATCGCTTTTCTTTTATCTGCGCGATCGCTCCCTGCGCAGATTTCTTCCATTTCAGCTCAATCACCAGCGCTGGCAGCGCCGTCGTTTTTTTCGGAAAATAAACGAGATCGGCATATCCGTCACCGGCCGGCAATTCTTCAAACTTCAAATAGTAATCTTTATAACTGAAATAGGCGAGTTTGATCACGCTGCGCAGGGCCTGTTCATCATTGTAATACAGAATCGCAGTCTCTTCCGCATGAATTTTCTGAATCCGGGCCGCCACGGCATCCGCCTTCATCTGGATCGTATCCATGATCAGCTGGTCACTCTCACGAACACGCCGGATTGTTTCCTCCCGTCTGACCTTACGGACAGACTTCGAAAATTCCAGTCTGATCTCTTCATTGGGGATATGCGCCATTTTCGTTTTCTCATGGTAGGCAAGATAGCCCAGATGGATCAGCAATGTAAGGATATCGTCTTTATTCTGAAAGGTAACCAGATCATTCGCAAACCCGTTCGTATCTACAGGAACTTCAATGCCGCCAAGCAATTCCGCTATGGTCTTCGACAGCCCGTCAAAATCCATACTGATATAATCCATCAGGTTTTTGGAAGCCGAAGTTTCTGTCCAATAAGAACGGCAGCTGTGGTATCGCACCGCCTCCATCACAGAATTCGGATTATATACCGATGCATCTTCTGTCAGCGTGTAGCCGTCATACCAGTGCTTCATCATGGCGAAATCACAGCCATGCTCTTCACACAGCGTCTGGACTTCCTTTTTGGTAAAGCCCACATATCCGGCAAATTTCCATGGATTGATCATGGAAAATTCTTTGAAATCAGATATCGCCGACTGCGATCCGTCTTTCTTGATTGGAAGGATGCCGGTCATATATGCAGCGGCAAATATGCGTGCCGTCGTACCGCTTCCTTTAAACAGGGTGCGCAGGAATTCCAGATATTGCTTCTGTATTTCCGGCGTTTCCCGGATGGGCACGTCCCATTCATCAATTATGGCAATAAATTTATTGCCGGTCAGCTCTGCCGCGTGCACCAGTGTCGTGGAAAAAGATTCATCCACCCTGAGTCCCGGATAGGCATCCGCCAATTCCTCCGTCACCTTGCGTCTGATAAAAGAAAGCATCCCCTCGCTGCCGGCTTCTCCCAGAATATTGGTCATATCCAGATAGATCACATCGTATCTGTTCAAATGTTCCTGGTATGAATGGCGAAGGGCTGGATTTACGGCAATCTCGAGATCGGCGAAGAGCGGAGCAGAATCGCAGGTTTTATCGTAATAGGCACACAGCATCTGTGCCGCGAACGACTTGCCAAAGCGCCGCGGCCTGCTGATACAGGTCAGCTTCTGCGTTGTCCCGATCGTGTCGTTTATCAGACCGATCAGACCGGATTTATCCACATACGTGCTGTTTCTTATTTCCGCAAATCCGCTGTTGCCGGGATTCAGATAGATTCCCACGATCCGGCCGCCTCCCTTCGTTATCTATTCCGGCATCATAAGTTTCCGCTTATCATGCACGCTGATCTCCTCACCGATCTGCACTTCGATCACATGCAGCTTCGTATCCGCCAGGATCGTGTGCGCCACCCCGGCAGGCATCCGGATCACGTCTCCGGGTCCGACCTGGCGGGTCTGTCCGTCCACGATCGTCCGTCCTTTGCCGTCGATCACCGTCCACACTTCGTCCCGCAGTTCATGGCTGTGGTAATTCATGCCATGTCCGGGATTCAGCGTTACCTTGATCGTCATGCTGGCATCCCCGATGTCCACCACCTGGAAGCTGCCCCAGGATTTCTCGGCAAACATGATCTGCTGGTCGATCTGGTCCACATAAGGCTTGATATAACTGGACTGCATCTTGTCCGACACCAGAATCCCCTCCGGGCTGGCCGCCACCACCAGATCTTTAAGGCCCATGCACAGTACCGGCACATTCAGCTCGTTCACCACATGCACATTTTCACACTTCTCATTGAGCATGGCCTTACCGATACTGCTGCTCTCCATTGCCTCAGTGAGCGTATTCCATGTGCCCATGTCCTTCCACATGCCCGCAAACCGCATAACCTCGATCTGCCGCTCATGTTCCACTACCGCATAGTCAAAGCTTATTTTGGTCAACGTCTCATACTTCCGGAAAAGATCCTGATAATCCGTAAAATCAATCAATTCATGGGCCCGCCGCAGCACATACCCCAGACGAAAAGCAAACACGCCGCCGTTCCAAAGCGCGCCCTTCTCAATATATTCTCTGGCCACCTCTTCGGTGGGCTTCTCCTTAAATACGGAAACACTGCTGACCGTATTCTTATCTTCCGGAATGATATAGCCGTACTTGGCGCTTGGATAGGTAGGCTCTATACCCATAAGCACCAGATTCGCTCCGCTTACGGCCGCACGGCCGCCCAGCGCCTGCAGTGCCCGGAAATAATCTTCTTCCACATAGGGATCCACAGGGCAGACCACCACTGCCTCTTCTTCCTGTACCCCTCTCACGTCATGCAGGTAAGCCGCCGCCAGCGCAATGGCCGGAAACGTATCTCTGCGGCATGGCTCCACGCTGATCCCCACATTCTCTCCCAGCTGGTTATGGATGGCGGAAACCTGCGATTTGGAGGTGGCAATCGTCACCTCGGCCTCACTGTCCACGGACAGAATCTGACGGTACACACGCTGCACCATAGACTCATACTCCCCGTCCGCCGTCTTGAAGATCTTGATGAACTGTTTCGATCTGGTATCGTTGGAAAGCGGCCACAGACGCTTGCCGGATCCGCCCGATAATAATACGATATTCATAGTAAACTCCCATCATGCTCAGCCTGCCGCCTGACGGGCCGCATGGCCTATTTTATCATTTTATCAATTTCCTCTTTGGCCCGCTCCAGCTGATTATCCACGCCATCGACATAGTAGGCTTCACTGTCAAGCTCGCATACGATATCCGGCTCGATACCCGTGCCGTGGATATTATTGCCTTTTGGCGTAAAGTAGGAACTGACCGTCAGTTTCAGCGCCGTGCCGTCCGTCAGAGGAAGCACCCGCTGTACAATGCCCTTGCCGAAAGTCGTAGTGCCGATCAGCGTACCGATCTCATAGTCCTTAACGGCTCCCGCCAGAATCTCGGACGCGCTGGCCGAGTTGCCGTTGACCAGCACCACAAGCGGTATCTGCAGTTCGTTTCTGCCGTCACAGCTGTACTCTTCCCGTTCCCCATACTTGTCTTCTGTATACACGATCAGCCCTTTTGGCAGGATCGCTCTGGCGATATCTACCACCACCGGAAGGCTGCCGCCCGGATTACCCCGCAGATCCAGAATAATCCCTTTTGCCCCGGAGCCTTTGACCACAGCCATCGCCTCCGTGAACTGATCCGTTGTCACCTCATCAAACTCTCTGATCTTAATATAGCCGACCCCGTTGTCATACATCTCGTACTCAACCGTGGGGGATTCTATCTTCTTTCTCGTGACATCGATCTCCAGATAGTCGGCTTCTCCTTCTCTGTAAATGGTCAGATGCACCTTCGTGCCCTCTTCGCCTTTTACCCTGGATACGATCTCCGTCAGCTCCAGCCCCTGAATCTGCTCGTCGTCCACCATATAGATGATATCGTTTTCCCGCAGGCCCGCTTTCTCGGCCGGTGTACCGGCGATCACTCCTGCGATCCTGGCCAGTCCCGTAGCCGGATCCAGACTCAGGTATGCACCGATGCCGTAATAAATGCCTTCGGTCGACTGCATCAGCTCCTGCCACTCTTCCTCATTATAATAGACAGAGTAAGGATCCCCCAGAGAATTCACCAGCCCGGAATACAGGCCGTCGATCATCTTCTCTTTGTCGATGTCTTCTTCTTTATAATAATACTCCGCTATGACTTCTTCCAGCGCCTCCAGTTTCTCCATCGTCTCTTCGCCGGTCAGGCTCCCTGCGCCATCCTTGCCGGCACTGGCCGCCGTACTGGCGGATTTGTCCGAGACCATCAGATACAGTCTGACACCCACATAGGTACCACAGCCGACCATGGCAGTGATCAACACGCCTGCCAGCAGACCGAGCAGAAAATGTCCGCCTCCTTTGCCGCCCGTCCCTCCTGCCGGCGGACCCGGCTGCGGCGGTATGGGTGGCTGCGGCTGATAGTACGGGCCGTTCATGCCCGGGTTCCTGCCGCCTGGTCCGTAATCGTGATTATAATAATTGTTGTCTCCGTTTTGATTCAAAATGATTCATCTCCATCCGGTTGATTTTCCCCTGCATCTAAACATCTCATCTAAACATTTCATTCCTGTATCCCATGTCAGCCCTGACACGGGCAGTTCTTATTTCAGATAATTCCACGGATTGACATAGTTTCCATTCAGGCGCACGCTGAAATGCAGATGATTCCCCGTAGAACGTCCCGTACTGCCTACTGCCGCGATCTTCTGTCCCTTCGTGACTGTCTGTCCTTTGGATACATACAGCGCGGAACAGTGCATATAGATCGTATAAAGCCCGCTGCCGTGATCGATCATGATATAATTGCCCATGGAATTATTGTAGGCGGCTCCCACTACATCACCGTCATAGGCCGCCAGGATCGCCGTGCCGCCGGCCGCTGCCATATCCAGCCCGTTGTGGAACTTCTGTACCCCCAGGATCGGATGCATACGATTGCCATAGTCATCGGAGATCCGCTTGTATCCCGGACAGGGCCACGCAAACATGCCGCCGTTGTAGACTCTGGCCTGCGCATTCTCTGCTTCCAGCCTGGCTCTCTCCTCTGCCACCGCCTTCTCCAGCGCGGCAATCTCCGCATTCTCCTGTGCGATCATCGCTTCATACTCTTTGATCGCCGCCTCCTTGGTCGAAATATCGGAAGTCACCGTCTTGATCTGCTGCTCCTTCTGGTTGATCAGGGCGCTGACATTTGCCTCCTCTTCCTCCACGGCGGTCTTCGCCTCTGCCAGAACTTCTTTCTCCGCCTCCAGTTCCTCCTTGCACAGCTGCACAAGCTCCTTGGTGGCCACGTATTCTTCCAGCTTATTCCTGTCATACCGCGACAATGACTCGATATAATCCGCCTTGTTCGTCATATCGGCGAATCCGCCGGCGGTAAAGAGCAGCTCAAGATAGAAGGTATCTCCCTTCTCATACATGAACTTGATGCGCTTCTTCATGGCCTCGTACTGCGCTTCCTGCTGCCTGATGGCTTCTTCCAGTTCCAGCGTGGTCTCCTCGATCTCCGCCTCTTTTTCCGTGATCATTGTATTATATTGCTGAATCTTATTCTGTATGCCGCTTAATTGCTGATCCAGCTGCGTCACATAAGTCGTCAGATCATTCCGGGACTTCTCCAGCTCCTTCTTCAGCTTCTCCAAGTCGGTCTTGTTCGATTTAAGGCCCGAAACTTCCTTCTTCGCCGCATCGATCTCCGCCTCCTTCGCCTTGATGCTGTCATTGGTGAGCGCCGCCT
>VSOD01000221.1 GCA_009774655.1 Lachnospiraceae bacterium | reverse complement strand
GCGAACGTGCTGGATTCGTCCCGTCTGTGGCGTCAGGTAGTGGAAGAAGTGGCGGCGGACTATCCGGATGTGGCGCTGGAACATATGCTGGTAGATAACTGTGCGATGCAGCTGGTAAAAGATCCGGCGCAGTTCGATGTGATCCTGACGGAGAATATGTTCGGGGATATTCTTTCCGATGAGGCGAGTATGGTGACGGGCTCCATCGGTATGCTGGCTTCGGCCTCTTTAAATGATACGAAATTCGGCCTTTATGAGCCGAGTCACGGCTCCGCACCGGATATCGCCGGTCAGGATATCGCCAATCCGATCGCCACGGTACTGTCGGCGGCCATGATGCTGCGCTACAGTTTTGATCTGGACAAAGAGGCCGACGCCATGGAACAGGCCGTAAAGCAGGTTCTGAAAGACGGATACCGCACTGTGGACATTATGTCTGAGGGATGTACGCAGGTGGGGTGCAGACAGATGGGCGATCTTCTTGCACAGCGGATCTGAGCACAGCGGTTTATCCGGAATGCAGGAGCAGGACCGGGACAGCCGGGGCGCCGGGAAGGGAAGAGACATACTGACATTAAGGAAGGGATTGCATGGAACGAAGAGCTGTTCAAAGAAAACTGGATATTGAGACGGTGGTCTTTCTTCTGTTCTTTCTCTTTATGGCAGGTTATTATGGCTGGCGCATGTTTGCCCTTACGCCCTGGTATGACGAGCTTTATACTTATTATTATTTTATCAGCAGAGGGCCGGTCTATGCGGCCATCCACTGGCCCCTGCCGAACAATCATATTGGCTATTCCGTGCTTTCCGCATGTCTTGGCATATGCGGGAGTCCGGCGGTGGCTCTGAGAGGAATCTCTTATCTGTCCAGCCTGGGCAGTCTGCTTCTTGTCTTTTTGATCGGCAGGAAATGTTTTGGCAGGGGAATCTGTCTTGTGCCGGTGTTCCTCTTTGCCGGCATGAAGCTGGTGAACCAGCTGGCGGTACAGGGCAGAGGCTATGCTTTTGTGACCTTCTGCTATCTGGCGGCGCTGTGGGAACTTCTGCATATTGCGGTGGAGCACCGGGGCAGGGCGAGAGATTATATTATATTCGGGGTCAGCCTGACGGCGGCGCTGTATGCCATACCGAGCAGCGTATATGTGGTGATACCGGTGTGTCTGACCGGCGGGCTTGTGCTGCTTATGCAGGGCGAATATGGACGGCTTGGGCATCTGATCCTCACTTCGCTGGCGAGCGCTGTCTGTACGGCGGGGCTCTACGGGATCGTATGGCTGGCGATTGGCTCCAATCTGCTTGTGAAGACGGAGGGCAGCGCCTATTATGGCATGGGACATGCCGCGGTCATCCTGCGGGCGCCGTTTGCAGCGCTTGGCAGGGGAATCGAGTATATGCTGGCGACCCCTTATATCCAGAGTGTGGGCAGGGAAGGTTTCCTTGGGAAATATGCGGACTGGCTGCGGAGTCTGCTGAATGAATATTATCCGGGCGGTGTTCTGGTGCTGGCGGTATTGCTGCTTCTGTGTGCGGCTGCGGCCGCCTGGCGGATCATAGAGAGGCTGCGAAAGAAGGCATACTGGAAAGCAGGCGACAGCTTTATGGAGTGTTATCTGGTTTGCAGTATCGTGTGCATTCCGTTGCTGCAGATTGTACAAAGTTCGCTGCCGTATTACCGTGTTTTTTCCTTTGCGGGAGTGGTGCCTGCCTTTGCGGCCGCCTGGCTGTTGTGGCTGGCCGGCAGCCGCTGGAAGGAGACAAGTACGGTCACAGCTTCCGGAACCGGGAAGCTGTGGAAATATCTGTCTGCCGCAGCGACAGGGATATGCGGTATACTGTGTGTGACGCTGCTGCTCTCAGATTCCTACAGGGCACAGTACGGCGGACGGGAGGCGGCGATAGAAGAGGCCTGTGCACAGATTGACTGGTCAAAGGTGGAGAAAGCTGCCGTGACAGACTGCGATCAGGAATATCTGCTGTTATTTTTATATGGTATCGGGGAAGAGCGCATAACAGACAGGCCGGAGGAGGCCGATGTGGTGCTGGCTGACCGGTATCTGCTGCTGGGGCAGGGGGAAGACAGGCCGGAACTGGACGCGGATGCATGGAAGCTGTACACGACGGGTGATGAATTTGCACAGTTTGTGGAAACGGCCGGTATGCAGCCGGTTTATGAGAATGACAGATTTGTCCTGTACCAGAAGTAATGTTAATGAATAACACACGGTATTTAAACGAAGGGATTATGAAGAATAACATGCGTACAGGAATGGCAGGAAGACAGGAAATACAAAGCATCATGGGATATAAAGTATAATGAGATACGAAGCACTATGGGATACAAAACATCATGAGATATAAAGCATCATGAATTGCAAAAAATCATGAAATGTAAAACATTATGGAATGCAAAACATCATAAAATATATAGTGTTATTTAAAGATAAAGGAGAGAACTTATGAGAAGCGACAATGTTAAGGCAGGCGTACAGCAGGCGCCGCACAGAAGTCTGTTCAATGCACTGGGATTTACGGAGGAAGAGATGCACAAACCGATGGTCGGTATTGTCAGTTCTTACAATGAGATCGTTCCCGGACATATGAATCTGGATAAGATCGTCGATGCCGTGAAGCTGGGCGTGGCGGAAGCGGGCGGTGTGCCGGTCGTATTTCCGGCGATCGCTGTCTGTGACGGCATTGCCATGGGCCATGTAGGCATGAAGTATTCCCTGGTCACAAGGGATCTGATCGCGGATTCTACGGAATGTATGGCAATGGCGCACCAGTTTGATGCGCTTGTGATGGTGCCCAACTGTGACAAGAATGTTCCCGGGCTTCTGATGGCGGCAGCCAGGATCAATGTACCGACCGTATTCGTATCAGGCGGGCCGATGCTTGCCGGCCATGTGCACGGACAGAAGAGAAGTCTCTCGTCCATGTTCGAGGCGGTGGGTTCCCATGCGGCGGGCACGATGAGCGATGAAGAGCTGCGCGAGTTCGAGGAGAAGACCTGTCCGACCTGCGGTTCCTGTTCCGGCATGTATACGGCCAATTCCATGAACTGCCTGACGGAAGTGCTTGGCATGGGTCTGCGCGGCAACGGCACCATTCCGGCGGTCTATTCCGAGCGCATCAAGCTGGCGAAACATGCGGGCATGGCCGTGATGGCGCTTTTGCAGCAGAATATCAGGCCGCGGGATATCATGACGAAGGAGGCCGTCTTAAATGCACTGACGGTGGATATGGCGCTGGGCTGCTCCACCAATTCCATGCTGCATCTGCCGGCCATCGCGCATGAGATCGGCTTTGATTTCGATATCTCCTTTGCCAATGAGATCAGCGAGAAGACGCCCAATCTCTGTCATCTGGCGCCGGCAGGCCCTACCTACATGGAGGATCTGAATGAGGCGGGTGGTGTCCATGCGGTGATGAAGGAGCTGGCGGATATCGGGCTGTTACATACGGAGTGCATGACCGTGACGGGGGCTACTCTGGGAGAGAATATCAAGAATGCGGTGAACAGGAATCCGGAAGTGATCAGGACCGTGGACAACCCTTACAGTAAGACGGGAGGACTGGCTGTGCTGAAAGGAAATCTGGCGCCGGACGGCAGTGTGGTCAAGCGCTCTGCGGTGGTGGAAGAGATGATGGTACACGAAGGGCCTGCCCGGGTGTTTGAGTGCGAGGAAGACGCCATAGCTGCCATCAAGGGCGGCAGGATCGTGGCCGGCGATGTGGTTGTTATCCGTTACGAAGGGCCAAAAGGCGGTCCCGGCATGCGCGAGATGCTGAATCCTACGTCCGCCATTGCAGGCATGGGTCTCGGTTCCAGTGTTGCGCTGATCACGGACGGCAGATTTTCCGGCGCATCCCGCGGCGCATCCATCGGACATGTATCCCCGGAGGCGGCGGTGGGCGGTCCCATCGCGCTGGTGGAGGAAGGCGATATCATCAGCATAGATATCCCGCATATGAAACTGGATATGAAGGTGTCGGAGGAGGAGCTGGCAGCCAGACGGGCGAAATGGCAGCCAAGAGAACCGGAAGTGACGACCGGATATCTGGCAAGATACCGCGAGATGGTGACCAGCGGCAACAGAGGCGCCATTCTGGAGATCGCGGGACATAAGGAACGTAACGTGTAACGGTGCAGGAAGCGGCACCGCTGCCGACAATACAGGAGAGCAGGAGGGAGAAATATGTTATTGACAGGGGCGGAGATCGTTGTGGAATGTCTGAAGGAACAGGGTGTGGATACTGTGTTCGGCTATCCGGGCGGCACGATTCTTAATGTATATGACGCTTTGTATCAACATAGTAATGAAATAAAGCATATTCTTACGTCTCATGAGCAGGGAGCGGCTCATGCGGCGGACGGCTATGCGAGGGCCACCGGCAGAGTAGGAGTCTGTCTGGCGACAAGCGGACCCGGCGCCACCAATCTGGTGACCGGTATCGCCACGGCCTATATGGATTCCGTGCCGATGGTGGCGATCACCTGCAATGTGGTACTGCCTTCTCTGGGCAAGGACTCCTTTCAGGAGGTGGACATTGCCGGAATCACCATGCCGATCACGAAGCATAATTATATTGTAAAGGATGTGAACATTCTTGCGGATACTCTGCGCAGGGCTTTTGCCATTGCCGGAAGCGGAAGGCCGGGGCCGGTGCTTGTGGACATCACCAAGGATGTGACATCCAACAGTTGTGAATTTGAGAAAAAGGAACCGGAAACAGTGCATGTGCCTTCCCGGTATACGGAAGAGGAACTGCAGGAAGCGCTGTCGCTTCTGCGGGATGCGAAGAAGCCCTTTGTCTATGTGGGCGGCGGCGCGGTCATCTCAGGCGCCTACAAAGAAGTGCGGGCATTCGCGGAGAAGATGGATACGCCTGTCTGTGATACGCTTATGGGCAAGGGTGTGTTCGACGGCCATGACGCGCGCTATACGGGCATGATCGGTATGCACGGCACGAAGGTTTCCAATTTCGGCGTCAGCGAGTGCGACCTGCTGATCGCGATGGGGGCCAGATTCTCCGACCGTGTGGTGGGTAATCCGAAGAAATTCGCGGAACATGCCAAAATACTGCACATTGATATCGACGATGCGGAGATCAACAAGAACATCCGCACGGATGTCTCGCTGGTGGGAGACCTGAAAGAAGTGCTGGAGAAGATCAACGGACAGCTGGAACAGCAGCAGCACACGGAGTGGATGCAGCATATCGCCGAATTGAAGGCGTCGTATCCGCTGAATTATGACAAGACAGCGCTGTCCTGTCCGTATATCATCGAGGAGATCGACAGGATCACAGAAGGCGAAGCGGTGATCACAACGGATGTGGGACAGCATCAGATGTGGGCGGCACAGTACTATAAGTATTCCAGACCCCGTACACTGCTTTCTTCCGGCGGTCTGGGCACTATGGGGTATGGCCTTGGCGCCTGTCTGGGGGCGAAGATGGGGCGGCCTGATAAAGTCTGCATCAATATCGCGGGGGACGGCTGCTTTAGAATGAACATGAATGAGCTGGCGACGGCGAGCCGTTACGATATTCCGATCATACAGGTGGTGATCAACAACCATGTACTCGGTATGGTAAGGCAGTGGCAGACCCTTTTCTATGGCAAAAGATATTCCCAGACGATCCTGCAGGATAAGGTGGATTTCTGCAAAGTGGCGGAGGGCCTGGGCTGTGAAGCGATCCGGGTGACGAAGAAGGAAGAAGTGGCGCCGGCCATCGAGAAGGCGCTGCGCTTAAAGAAACCTGTACTGATCGACTGTCTGATCCCGGAGGATGACAAAGTATTTCCGATGGTACCCGCGGGTGCGGCGATCACGGAAGCCTTCGATGCGCTGGATCTGGCCGCAGCGAACAAGTAAAGAGAAGTACGGAAGAAAAACTGAGTATAAGGTGACTGGAAACGTCTTATGAGTAAAAGATTCGTAAAACATGCAGCAATCATTTTATGCATGATTCTGGTCAGTCTGATGGGAACCTACATCGGACTGGCCATTTACTACCATAACGCCTTTGCCTACGGCACCTGGATCAACGGCGTCTACTGTACCGGAAAGAGCATCGGGGATGTGAACAGCGAACTGGTGAAGGATTTTTCCTACGAGGGCCTTACGATTCTGGATAAGGACGGGAATACCTACGAAATTGCGGCGGATAAGATCGGTTATCAGTTTGACTTCGTGAAGGCGCTGGAGATCTACCAGAAGCAGCAGAACGCCTGGATGTGGATCGACAGCCTTTTTCATGGGGAAAATACGCAGCTGGTGCCGGTCGTTTCCTATGACAGGCAGGCGCTGGCGCAGATTCTGGCGCAGCTTCCTTTCCTGAACGACGAAAGGCAGCATACAGAGGAAGAACGGCAGGTGGCTATCATCAAGACCGGCCAGGGATATGAGCTGGTGAACGAGCGGGTGGATGTCCTGTCGGTGGAGGAGGCCGAGGCGGCGATCGTGCGTGCGGTGGAGGAGTCCCGCAGTGAGGTTTCTTTGACGGAGGAAGGCTGTTATCATGATCTGGAGCTGACTGCCCGGATGAAGGATACGCTGGCGCTGTGGGAGAAGGTGAACGCCTTTCAGCAGTGCGGGATCGTCTATCAGATGGGAGAAGAACAGGTTCCGGTGGATGCGGCGGTGGTCTGCGACTGGATTGCGTTGAATGAGGACGGCAGTTTCGCGCTGGATGAGCAGAATGCTCTGCAGCTGCGGGAAAATGCGGTGGAGGAATTTATCGACAGACTGGCGGATGAGTATGACACGGTGGGCGCCAGCCGGCAGTTTCGGGCGACCAGAGGGGAGACGGTCACCGTGGAGGGCGGCATATACGGCAACAAGCTGGACCGGAAAGCGGAAGTGAAGTATCTTAAAGAGGCATTTCAGGACGGCAGACGGGAGACGCACGAGCCGGCCTATACCCAGATGGCATGGAAGCAGGGCAAAGATGATATCGGCGGCACTTATGTCGAGGTGGACATGGGAGAGCAGATGATGTATTACTATGTGGACGGCGTACAGAAGCTGAGCACCCCTGTCGTGACGGGCAATACCTCGCGCAGGATGGGG
>VSOD01000220.1 GCA_009774655.1 Lachnospiraceae bacterium | reverse complement strand
ATGTATATTATCGCCCAGAAGCTGGTGTAGAAATCGGTGGAGGACGGATATCTTAAGATATCCAGCGGTTCCGTGGGAAGTTCTTTTGTGGCCAATATGGCGGGGATCACGGAGGTAAATTCCCTGAGCCCTCATTACCTGTGCCCAAAGTGCCACTATTATGATTTTGATTCCGAGGAAGTGAGGGCTTACGGCGGCGGCGCGGGATGCGATATGCCGGATAAGAATTGTCCGCAGTGCGGCACACCCCTTGACAAGGAAGGATTTGATATCCCTTTCGAGACCTTCCTCGGCTTTAAGGGGGATAAGGAGCCGGATATCGACCTGAACTTTTCCGGCGAATATCAGAGTAAGGCGCACAAATACACGGAGGTGATCTTCGGCAGCGGCCAGACTTACCGGGCCGGGACCATCGGTACGCTGGCGGACAAGTCGGCCTTCGGTTATGTGCGGAACTATTATGAGGAGCGGGGCAGGCATAAGCGTGTCTGTGAGATCAACCGCATCGTGACGGGATGCACGGGAATCCGCAGGAGTACCGGCCAGCATCCGGGCGGTATCGTGGTACTGCCGGTGGGGGAGGATATCAACTCCTTTACGCCGGTACAGCATCCGGCCAACGATATGACGACGGATATCGTTACCACCCATTTTGACTATCATTCCATTGACCACAATCTGTTGAAGCTGGATATTCTGGGACACGATGATCCGACCATGATCCGTATGCTGCAGGATTTGACGGGGATAGACCCTGTGACGATCCCGCTGGACGATCCGGGTGTGATGTCGCTTTTCCAGTCAACGGAGGCGCTGGGGATCACGCCGGAGCAGATCGGCGGCTGTAAGCTGGGGTGCCTGGGCGTGCCGGAGTTCGGTACGGAGTTCGTTATCCAGATGGTTATTGATGCGAAGCCCAAGTGCTTTACGGACTTGGTGCGGATTTCCGGCCTGTCCCACGGCACGGATGTGTGGCTGGGGAATGCCCAGACGCTGATCGAGGAGGGCAAGGCCACGATTTCCACGGCCATCTGTTGTCGTGACGATATTATGATCTATTTGATGCAGAAAGGGGTGGATCCGTCTTTGTCCTTCACGATCATGGAGAGCGTCCGTAAGGGCAAGGGCCTGAAAGACGACTGGATTACGGCAATGACGGAGAAGGGCGTGCCGGACTGGTATATCGGCTCCTGCAAGAAGATCAAATACATGTTCCCGAAGGCCCACGCGGCGGCCTATGTCATGATGGCCTGGCGCATCGCCTACTGTAAGATCAACTATCCGCTGGCGTACTACGCGGCCTATTTCAGTATCCGCGCTTCGGCTTTTTCCTATGAGATCATGTGCCAGGGGCAGCAGCATCTGGAGAACGTGATGGCGGATTACAAGCGCAGAAGCGATACTCTGTCCAAGAAAGAGCAGGACACCAACAAGGATATGAAGATCGTGCAGGAGATGTATGCCAGAGGGTTTGAGTTCGTGCCCATCGATCTTTTCTCGGCGCAGTCGCGGCTGTTCCAGATCGTGGACGGGAAGCTGATGCCGTCCCTAAGCAGCATCGACGGTCTGGGAGAGAAGGCGGCGGATGCCATCGTGGAGGCGGCCAAGGACGGCCCGTTCCTCAGCAAAGACGATTTCAGGCAGCGCACGAAGGCGTCCAAGACGATCATCGATCTGATGAGTACGCTGGGGATTCTGGGGAACCTGCCGGAATCCAACCAGATCAGCCTGTTTGACTTCGTGAGTTAGAGGTGATCCGGAGGGCGCAGTTACGGGGTTTTTGAGGGTTCAGATTACAAAAAACAGAAAAAAAACAAAAAATTTGAAAAAATTTTAAAAAAGCACTTGCTTTTTCTCTAAGAATATAATAGAATAAGCAAGTGCCAAACACATGGCTCGTTGGTCAAGCGGTCAAGACGCCGCCCTCTCACGGCGGAAACAGGGGTTCGATTCCCCTACGAGCTGTTAACTGTTTATAACAGCCCAACCCTAAGAAGTGCTGGAAACCTCATATGATGCGGTTTGCGGCATTTTTTGTTTCATAGAAAAGGTGTTGTGGACAGAGGAGGAAAGCCGGGAGCGCTCCGCAGCAGACGGACGGCAACAGACAAAGGAGGAGAGCAGATGGGGGAACAATATTCAGGCATCGGAGCGACCTATGACTCGATGACGGGCCTGATGGACCGGATGACGTTTTTTGGCGACGTGAATGAATACAGGAAGCGCAGAGTGCAGTGTCACATCGTTCTGGTACAGCTGTCAAGGCTGATGCAGGTCAACCGTAAGTACGGCATTACGGTGGGAGATCAGCTGATCCGGGATATTTCCATGTGGCTTGCGGAACTGGACGAAGCGTATCAAGTATACCGTATAGCGAATTCACGCCTGATGCTGCTTGGGCCGGCGTGCAGCAGGCAGCAGGCGGAGGCGTGTGTGAACCGTATTCACAGCCGTTTCGGGGAAAACTGGCAGGTGGCCTGTGAAGGGCAGGAACATACGGTTCTGGCGAAAACGTATCTGATCCATCTTTTTCTGGACCCGGAAGATACGGAGAATGACCTTCTGGACAAGATGAATTTCGGCATCACGGTGCTGGAGAAGAAGGGCAGGGACGGCATGGTCTTTTTTGACGAGGAGATCAAAAGAGACATGGAGCATCAGAAGTACGTTCTGGAGGAAGTCCGGTATGCGATCGATCATAAGACCTTCCGGATGTATTATCAGCCGATCTACGACTGCAAAGAGGAGCGGTTTGTCTCTGCCGAATCGTTGATCAGGCTCTGGGACAGGCAGGGAACGTTTATTTCTCCGGGAGAGTTCATCCCCATGGCGGAAGAGCACGGACTGATCGATCAGATCAGCTGGATCGTGCTGGAGAAGGTGTGCCGTTTTCTGGGAGCGCATCCGGAACTGGAGCTGCAGACGGTATCTGTTAATCTGACAGGGCAGCAGGTGTCCGATGTCACGCTGATCGACCGGATCGAAACGCTGCTGGCGGACTGTCAGCTGTCCGGCAGCAGACTGCGTATTGAGATCACGGAGCGGACGGTTGCGGACGACTTTGAGGAAGTAAAGAAGACGATGATGCGCCTGCAGGAAAAGGGAATCCGTTTCTATCTGGATGATTTTGGAACGGGCTATTCCAATCTGTCCAGTATGTTTTCCCTGCCTTTTGAAGTGATCAAGTTCGACCAGTCGCTGGTACGGATGATAGACGTCAGCCGCAACGGACGCAGAACCATCAGCCTGCTGGCACAGCTCATGCATGAGAATGATTACAGGATCGTGGCGGAAGGGATTGAGACCGCACAGCAGGCACAGACGGTACGGGAGACCGGCGTGGACCGCATTCAGGGCTTTTATTATGCGAAGCCGCTTCCGGAAGAGGAACTGCTGCAGCTGCTGTAACACCCAATGCGTCCGTCTGAATATAATATTGTAAAAGGGATTGCCCTATGGTAAAATAATAAAAGAATCTACAGAGGGGTATTCTTGGAATTTATCCGGTCATTTCGTCGCGAATTCGTCTTAATATAGGAATGAAGGAAACATAATTTTATGGATCATCCGAAGATGTTTAAGAATATGCCGTGAACATCTTCGGATGATTTTATTTTTTGCGCATCTGTTGCGGAAGAGAAGGGGTTTGTCAGAGAGATTTATATGAGTGAAGAGAGGATCTTGCAGGAGTTGAAAGAAAGGAATCCGCCGGGTACTTTTGACGTGATCATCGTGGATATCATGATGCCGGTGATGGATGGAATTACTGCCACGAAGACGGAGGTTTCGCCGGCCGGAGCGATCGAGGAGTATGTGCGCAGTCTGGGTACAGTCAGCGGGGAGACGATTGTCTGGGAGACGGATGAGACCCCGTGACCGGAAGATGATGCAGAGTTGATGCAGATATGATGCAACTTTGATGCAATGACCCTGTAGAATAGGATTAGGATTTGAAAACTACAAAAGAAACAGGAGCGTTGTATCATGAGCAGAAAAAGAGATGGTGTGAGAAAGACGGCGGGTGTTCTGGCGGTGTTGACTGCTGTGTCGCTGGCGGGATGTGGACAGACGGGGAAAGAAGCGGAGCAGACAGCAGCAGATGTCGCGCATGTGCAGGAGACGGGACAGACGGAGAAAGAGGCCGCGCAGGCGGCAGGGGTCGCCGCGCAGGTGCAGGAAGAGGAACAGGCGGAGAAAGAGGCGGAGCAGGCGGCAGCAGATGTCGCGAAGGTGCAGGAATCTGAGCATACGGCAGGGGTCGATGTACAGGCACGGGAATCTGAGCAGACAGGGCAGATGAACGAGGAAAAAGAACGGCAGCCGCAAAGCAGGAAGAAGGAACCGCCGGCAGGATGGCAGCTTACACTGGCCTCGGAGGACTGGGGCCTGTCCTTCGGGGAGCCTGGGACACAGTCTGTGGGCAATGCATCGTCGGAGGATCTTGCATGGTATGATGCCTATTACGTGGGCAGCGATGACGAGAAAGTGATCTATCTTACCTTTGACTGCGGCTATGAGAACGGCAATACGGAACCGATTCTGGATGCTTTAAAGAAACATGACGTGCAGGCCACATTTTTCGTGGTAGGGCATTTTCTGGAGACGGCGCCCGAGCTGGTGAAGCGCATGGTAGAGGAAGGTCATACGGTCGGCAATCATACTTACCATCATCCGGATATGCCCGCTATTTCCGATCAGGAGGCATTCCGCAAAGAGTTGGATGACGTAGCGGCGCTTTTTCTGGAGATTACCGGTACGGAGCTGTCTCCTTATTATCGTCCGCCTCAGGGCAAATGCAATGTGGAGAACCTGCGGATGGCACAGGAGATGGGGTATCACACGATATTCTGGAGCCTGGCCTATGTGGACTGGGATCAGGACAACCAGCCCGGCCACGAGGAGGCGTTTTCCAAGCTGACGGGGCGGGTGCATCCCGGCGCGGTTGTGCTTTTACATAATACGTCTCGAACCAACGGGGAAATTCTGGACGAGCTGTTGACGAAGTGGGAAGAGATGGGATATACGTTTCGACCGCTGTCGGAACTGGTGTATGGGTCCTGACAGCCGGCTGATAAGGCAGTAGAGAAACAAGCCGGTGGGGCAATAAGTATAGTAAACGAAATTTCTAATATAATACGGCGGAAATAATAAAGCTTTCGCAGGAGAATGTGGAGAACGTACCATGCACAAAATAGGGGTGATCTCAGATACACATGGAATGCTTCGCCGGGAGGTGGAGGAGACGCTTCGCGGCTGTGAGGCGATTCTGCACGGCGGTGATATTAACAGTCCTGAAATACTGTCGGCTCTTCGCGGGATTGCTCCAACCTATGCGGTGCGGGGCAATAATGATAAGGAATGGGCGGCGGATTTACCGGAGACTTTGTCGATTGAACTGTACGGCGTTCATTTTTTTGTGGTGCACAACAAGAAGTATCTGCCGAAGGACGTAAGCGGCATTGATGTCATGATATACGGTCATTCTCATAAATATGAGGAAAAACGCATTGACGGCCTGCTGTATCTGAATCCCGGAAGCTGCGGCCCCGTAAGGTTTGGTCAGTCGATTACTTTCGCCCTGCTGGAGATTGAGGATGGACGCCTGCTGCGGGTGGAGAAGATAGAGATTGCCCGTCAGGCGAAGAAGAGCAAAGACGGCCCAAAACAGCCAAAGGGTAGAATACTCCGGGGCGCAGGCGGCAAAGACGATGCCTGTGACAGCAGGGAGGATGTCGGGACGGATCCGGCATGTGAACTGACGGGCCGGGACATGCAGAAGCTGGTCAGGGCAGTCATGCGCGATACGGATAAGAAGCTGCCAGCGGATAAGATCGCGGCCAGGAACGGCATCAGCGAAGAGTTGGCGGATCAAATCTGCCGGCTGTATCTGACCCATCCGGGTGTAAGTGTGGAAGGGATTTTGGGGAAGATGGGGTTGTAATATCACGTATATAGCGAGCTGTAATTTGCTGTATGCGTCTTATTTTCCTTATATTGTATCCGCGCCGGTTAACCGGTATGAAAAAAGGAGCGCAGTTTTATGCGGGACATTCTTTTGACAGGGATGTACCTTTAATACGCAGGAACCAGCGGCATTGCCGGTCTGGTTCCCTGTCCGTATACGTTATACGTCTCCCATACCACTGCCAAACAGATCCAGAATGCTGTCATAGGCAAGGGCTGCCGTCATGGAGGAGGCAGGATTTTGCGGGAGCGGGTCGCCGGGGGTGTTGGGAATTCCGGCGGTGAGGAAGCTGTGCTGGCGACGGCTGCTGATATAATGCTGCCGTGTGAATTCCTCCTGTAAAGCGGAGCGTCTGGCGGCATCTCTTTTCATATCGCGTTCTACCTGCTCTTTCAGCAGCTTCTTCATTCTTTTATGGCGCTTGATCCACCAGTCTTCTTCGTCGTCATCGTCATCATCATCCGGTTTGCTGCCTTTCAGCGCGGCTTTGTTGAAGCCGTCTCCGCGGTGTTCTTCTATGGAAGCGCCGAAGCGCTCGAAGATGACGCAGCCCTCATTGTTGCCCCAGCCGAAGAAGGGATTATGGACGGATCTGTCCTCCACGAAATACCCCAGGATCCATGCTTCATAGTCGGGATCTTTGCGCATCTGCTCCCAGCCTCTGTCGGAGATGGAGATGGTAGTTGTATCGTTGACCCTTGTGGGATCGTAAGGGATCGTATCTAACAGGGCATAGAACCAGGCCTGGTATTCGGCCATCGTCATGTCTTGGGTGGAGACGCCGGCGCCGTTCTTATCCCGCACCGCCTGGCCGGCCCGCAGCTGTTGGTCCACATGGCTGGCGTGGTCAGGATGCTTTCTCTTGTAGGCATCCACGACGCTTTCCTCCACGAGTTCGCGAAAGCTGCCGGTGCTGTCGCCGGCCCTGGTGGATCCTGCCGTCTGGCCGGTGGCCCTGGCGGATTCTGCCGCTTTGGCTGCGGTGGGTTTTGCGGGTAACGATGCGGGATGACTGATGGCGGATGGATAGGTTATGCTCATATCTGCACCTCCCTGTCTGTTTTGCTGTAGATCATACTTTATTCCTCCGTTTCTGCCGCTGGACGTGGTAAAAACC
>VSOD01000022.1 GCA_009774655.1 Lachnospiraceae bacterium | reverse complement strand
CACGTAAGGAGGCGGCGGCAGCGTCAGATGTGTATAAGAGAGTGGGTATCTGCTGGACTGCTACTGGAAGGTGGGCATGGTGCAGACGAGCCTGCCGAAGTTTGCCCTCTTTGCCTGTTATTTTCCGCAGATGACGTCCGGCCCTGTGAGCCGGTATAAGCAGGTTCAGGCGGGGTTGTATGGGGAGCATCTTTTTGACTATGGACAGGTTACCCACGGGCTGAAACGGATGGCGTGGGGACTTTTTAAGAAAATGGTGATCGCGGACAGGCTGGGCCTGATCGTCGATTCTGTTTACGGACATTATGAATCCAGCCATCTGCTTTTGATCTGGGCAGGGATATTCTGCTTTTCCGTACAGCTGTATACGGATTTTTCGGGTTGCATGGACATTATTCTGGGGACTTCGGAATGTCTGGGGATCAGGCTGCCGGAAAATTTCCGCAATCCTTTCTTTGCCACCACGATTCAGGAATTTTGGCAGAGGTGGCATATTACGCTGGGCACCTGGCTGAAAGACTATATCATGGATCCTGTGCTGAAATCCGACTGCTGGGTCAGGCTGGGGGAAGTTTCCCGCAAAAAGCTGGGGCGGAAATGGGGGAAACGGATCCCGACCTATCTTGGTATGCTGATTCTCTGGCTTTCCATGGGATTGTGGCATGGCAGCGGCTGGAAATTTATCATCGGGGAGGGTCTCTGGTTCTGGATTGTGATCATCACCGGGAATATGTGTGGGAAATCACTGCAGAATCTGTTGAAAAAGCTGCACATTAACCCGAAGAACCTGTGGTGGATCACATTTCAGCGGCTGCGGACATTTTTTATTTTCAGCATCGGCCTGATCTGTTTCCGGGCTGCGGATATGGGTGAGGTGGTCAGAGTGCTGCGCGCAGGGGTGACACATTTTAGTCAGAGAGGGTTCAGCCAGGTCAAAGGGGATCTGGGCATGACGAACCTGATCCTGCTCTGCGCAGGGCTGGTGGTTCTGGCCGCGGTGGAGCTTATGCAGAACAGGGGGATTGACGTTTTCCGGTGGATCACGGAGCGGAAGAGCGTGTTAAGCTGGACGGCCTATGTGCTGGTGTGCGGGATGATCCTGCTGTCGTTGAGCACAGGGGGACAGAGCTTTATCTATGCCGGATTTTAGATTTTGAGAGCGGTTCCGGTGTTTGCGGCAAAGACTGATATGGAGGGACAGGGATGAAAAAGAATCTGGCAGCCAAATTGTGTCTGCTGGGCCTGTTGTGTGTGGCATTTGTGTGCGGGGTGTCCATAACGATCGACCCGTACAATGTATTTCACTGGAGCAGCGTCAGGGACAACGGCGTGGAGCCGAATAAAAACTATGTGAAGACGCAGTACATACTTCATCATCCGGAAAAATACGACACGTTCATTTTCGGTAATTCCAGGGTAGGCTCCATGGATGCTGCCAAAATAGGCGATACGTGTTATAATATGTATTATTCGGAAGGGCTTCCGGCAGAAAGCTATGAAAATCTGCGGGCTTTTCTGGATGCCGGCGTGCAGGTGCGCAGGGTCTATCTGGGCATTGACGACGTAAGTTGTTTTGTAGACCCGTCGATTCATGACGATCAGTTGATCAGACGCCCTTTCCGGGCCGACGAGGCGGGGCTTTTGTTCCTGCTGGACTATCTGGACGCTTCCGTGGCGCTGCAGTCCCTGGAGACGATCTGCGCCTATACGGGGGAAGAGCCGGCCTTTCATGAGCGGCTGTATTCGACGGGCAATTACTATCTGGATACGCAGTTGACGGCGGAGAGTCTGGCGCAGGAGGAATGGCCGAACTATTTTGCCTGGTACGGCGGGGAGGCGCTTGCGGATATCGCGCAGATTAAGGAATTGTGCGTAGAGAACGGCGTGGAGCTGGTGGTGTTTGTGAATCCGGAATTCTATGTCCGCTGGGATGAGGCGGTGGAGCGGGGATATCTGGATTTTCTGGAACAGCTGGCGCAGGTGACGGATTTTTACAGCTTCGGCGGGCATAACAGTGTGACGTGCAGCATGGAGAATTTCCATGATATCAGCCATTATAAGCCTCAGGTCGGGGACAGTATGATCTATCTGCTGGAGCAGGGAATCAGAGAAACCGGCGGCAGAGCGGATGCGGATGCCCGGCAGACGTGGAGCGATACGCTGGGGGATGCGGAGCGGCAGAGGATCGAATCCCTGCGCGATGAAGGATTCGGGCAGTACGTGACGGCAGAGAACATACAGGACTATCTGGCGAAGCTGCAGGGCGGCAGGCAGTAAGAAGAATCTATCGGATGACAGAAGAAGGAGTGCGAGGGAATGCGAGAACTGGAATACCCGTTTGACAGTGAATATTTGTATCATAAGAAGAAGTCGATCAGAAAGCAGCTGCTTGCACAGCTGGACGAAAAGAGCTGCCTGCACAAGAAGATCGCCATTCTCGGCGGTTCCACGACGAGGGATATCAGGTTGATGCTGGAACTCTTTTTACTGCAATACGGGATCAAACCGGAGTTCTATGAGTCGGAGTTTGACCAGTATTATCAGGACGCCATGTTTCCCAATCCGGCGCTGGAAGCGTTTGCGCCGGACGTGGTCTATCTCCATACGACGATCCGTAATATCGCGGATTTTCCGAAGATAAGCGACTCTGCGGAGACGGTGGAACAGCTGCTTATGCAGGAATACCGCAGATATGAGCAGATGTGGGACAGACTGGCGGCGGTGTACCACTGTGTGATCATCCAGAACAATATGGAATATCCCTACTACCGCATGATGGGCAGCAGGGACGCCAGCGATATTCACGGCAGGGTCAATTATGTGACGCGCCTGAATCTGAAATTTTATGAGTATGCACAGCGGACGGAGCATTTCTATATTCATGATATCAATTATCTCTCGGCACAGTATGGATTAGAGCAGTGGTCGGATCCTTTTTACTGGCACAGCTACAAGTATGCGCTCTGCGTGCCGGCGATTCCGGAATTCGCGTTCAGCGTGGCGAAGATCATCAAATCCGTCTATGGCAAAAACAAGAAGGCCTTTGTTCTGGATCTGGACAATACGCTCTGGGGCGGCGTCGTGGGGGATGACGGCGTTGAAAATCTGGTACTGGGGCATGAAACTTCCGCCGGGCAGGTTTATTGTGCGTTTCAGGAATATCTGAAAGCCTATAAAGAATTCGGCATTCTGCTGAATATCGCTTCCAAGAATGATCATGAAAATGCGGTCGCGGGGCTGAACCATCCTGCGGGGGTGCTGCGTCCCGATGACTTTATCAAGATCAAGGCGAACTGGGAGCCGAAGGACAGGAACCTGCTGCAGATCGCGGAGGAATTGAATCTGATGCCGGACAGCATGGTGTTTGTGGATGACAACCCGGCGGAACGGGAGATCGTCAGGGCGCAGGTGCCGGGCGCGGCGGTGCCGGAGATGCCGGCGGAACCGGCCCATTATGCGAAGATCATCGACCGTTCCGGTTTCTTTGAGGTGACCGGTCTGTCGGAGGATGACAGAAGGCGCACGGCCATGTATCAGGAAAACGACAGGAGGATGCAGGAGCAGGCCGCCTTTGCAGATTATGAGGAGTATTTGAAGGCGCTTGCCATGAAAGCGGAGATCGGACCGTTTACTGCGGTGTACATGGCGAGGATCGCACAGCTCACCAATAAGAGCAATCAGTTCAACCTGACGACAAGACGCTACAGCCAGCCGGAGATCGAGGCGGTGGCGGCAGATCCGGCCTATATCACGCTCTATGGGAAGCTGGAAGATAAATTCGGGGATAACGGAGTGATCTCCGTGGTGATCGGACACAGGCAGGAGCATGTCTTACATATGGATCTCTGGATCATGAGCTGCCGCGTACTCAAAAGGGATATGGAGTTCGCGATGATGGATACGCTGGCGGAGCGCTGTATGGAAGCCGGCATCACGGAGATTCGGGGCTATTATTATCCCACGGCAAAAAATGCCATGGTAAAGGAGTTTTATTCCAGACAGGGATTTGATAAAATAGAGGAGGACGCCGCGGGAAATACGAAATGGCGTCTGGTGCTGACGGACGGATATGAGAAGAAAAACCGTGTGATCGCGGTAAACGGATGCGGAGGACAAGAGAGATGACAAGACAGGAAGTGTACGAAAATCTGAATGAAGTGTTTCAGTATGTGTTTGACGATGACAGTATTGAGGTAAACGACGAGACGACGGCCAATGATATCGAGGACTGGGACAGCTTCGAGCATATCAATCTGGTGATTGCCGTGGAGAAGCGTTTTCAGGTTAAATTTACCGTCGGAGAGGCCAACGAGATGAAGAATGTGGGCGAGATGGTAGACATCATTCTGGAGCGGATGCCGTAGACAGGACAGGCGGATCGCTTTGGCGGCAGCAGGATAGAATTCCGGATATCCCGCGTGGAGAGAGGGCGTTGCGGAGCGGTGTATTGGATGGACAAAGAAGAGAGGGAGCGGATGAACGAATATACCTATGAGCAGATTGCCGAAGGGCACACAGAATCCTTTCAGGTGACGTTGACAGAGGAGATGATGGAGCAGTTTCTGAGGATCACGGGGGATGTGAACCCGCTCCACAGGGATGCGGCGTATGCGCGGACGAGGCATTATGCGGATAAAGTAGTCTACGGCATGTTGACTTCCTCCTTCTATTCCACGCTGGCCGGCGTGTACCTGCCGGGAAAATACAGCCTGATCCACAGCGTGGAGAGTAAGTTCCTGCGGCCGGTGTATGTGGGAGACACCCTGACCGTATCCGGCGTGGTCAAGGAAAAAGAAGAGGCCTGCCGCATGTTGATCGTGAAGCTGCTGATCACGGATCAGAGCGGGGAAAAGGTGTCGAAGGGAACCATGCAGATCAAGATGCTGGACTAGGGAGAACAGGGAAGTGAATGAGACGATGGATAAAGTGATTCTGATAACCGGGGCCTCTTCCGATCTGGGGACGGCCTATATCGGGGAAAAAGGACAGGAGTATGCGCGGATCATAGCGCATTATCACCATGATAATGATAAATTTGCCGCTCTGCGGGCAGACTATGGGGACAGGATAACGCCGATACAGGCGGATTTTGGTGACCGCGGCAGTGTGCTGAGATTTGTGGAAGCGGTAAAGGCATCTGCGCCTGCGCCGACACATGTGCTGCATCTGGTGTCACCGCCGGCGGGCAGTGTACGGTTTCATAAGTGTACGGTGGACGATTATGAAAAGATGATGCAGGTGTCTTTCTACAGTATCGTGGAGATTCTGCGGGCCTTTCTGCCTGCCATGCAGAAGGCGGGATTCGGCAGGATCGTCTTTATGCTGTCGGCTTACGTGAAGATTCCGGATCCGAAGTATGCGGCGCCCTACGTGGCGGCCAAGTATGCCCTGCTTGGATTAATGAAAGACATTGCGGCGGAATATGCGTCGAAGGGCATTACCGCAAACGGCGTCTCCCCGCAGATGATAGAGACGAAGTTCCTGCAGGAGATACCGGAGCTGATCCTGGAGAAACAGCGCATTGCCGGGCCGCTGAAACGCCTTTTAACAACGGATGATATTTTACCGGTCATGCATATGCTGCTCTCTGACGCGGCGGCGGTCACGGGGGAGAATATCGGGATAACCGGAGGAAACTATATATTATGACAAGAAAGATAGCATTTCACTTAAACTGCCTGGAACAGGGCGGCGCGGAGCGGGTGGTCACCAATCTGGCGAGCCAGTTTGCGGCGGGCGGCTATGAAGTCCTGATCGCCACGGAGTGGTACGGCGAGAATGAGTTTCAGACGGATGAGCGTGTCAGGCGCGTACATGTGGGACTGCGGGAGGGCGATGAGAAAAAGCATCGCCTTATTCAGTTTTATCTGCGGGTCAAATATTTAAGAGAATTTCTGAAAAAAGAGAAGCCGGATATTCTGATCCCTTTTGCACGAAAAGCCTTATACAGAGGGTTGATGGCGGCTTATTTCATCAAGATACCGGTGCTGATCTCTATTCGGACCGATCCGGCCGGGCATTATGAAGAGCGGGCGGATAAGATACAGATTCCGCTTCTTTTTCCGCGGGCGGACGGCTGTGTATTCCAGACGGAAGGGGCGAAGGCGTTCTTTGCGCCGAGACTGCAGGAGAATTCCCGGATCATCTTAAATCCCATCAATCCAAAGTATATCGGTGTGCCGGAGCCGGCGGAGAGAACGAAGACGGTTGTGCAGTCCGGGCGGCTGGTGGATTTTAAAAATCAGCCAATGCTGATCCGGGCCTTTGTGGAAGTGCATAAGAAGTATCCGGCGTATGATCTTAAAATATACGGCGGGGATTCTTTTGACGGGACGAAGGAGATTCTGGAGCGGATCATAGAAGAGAACCAGGCCCAGTCTTACGTGCACCTGATGGGGGCCAGCGACAGTCTGGAAAAAGAACTGGCGGACGCGGCGCTGTTTGCCTTTACTTCGGACTGGGAGGGGCTGCCGAATGCGCTGATGGAGGCCATGGCGCTGGGACTGCCGATCGTGGCGACAGCCTGCCCCTGCGGCGGGCCGCGCACGATCATGACCCACGAGAAGGACGGGCTTTTGATCCCCGTCAAAGACCAGAAGGCGCTGGAGGAGGGGATCCTGCGCCTGATCGAAGACAGAGAGTTGGCGGAAAGGCTGGGAAGAGAAGCCCGCAAAATTGCCGACAGGGCCGGCGGACAGGCGGTTTATGAACAGTGGAAGGCATACATTGAAGAGTTGTGTGACGGATAGCGATGACCGGAAAGGGACAGATTCGGCGGCAGGGAAGCAGGAGGCCGGACGGCTGCCCTGACAGACCTGTCCTGAAAAAAATGGTAGACCAACGGGCCGGGTGCTGTTACAATCACAGTATGGAATGATCTGACAGGCGCTGGTCTGGCCGGGCAATTCCCGATAAAATGATAAAAAGCGAGGAAATACTATGTTTTCATATGACGACTACAGAGAGATCATCAGAATCATACAGGCCACCGGAAGGCACTGCGGTTATGCGGAGGCGCTTGGCCGGGGGAAGTTCGTTATCATGCGGCATGATGTGGAGTACAGCGTGGACAGAGCCTATCAGATGGCGCGGGTGGAGCAGAGTATGGACTTTGTATCTACATACTTTTTCCAGTGGACGAACAACTCCTATAATATCCTTTCCCGGAAGAATATGGATATGATCAAGGATATGCACGAGAGAGGACAGCATATCGGCCTGCATTTTGCGCTGAACGGGATGACGGACATGAAGCAGGTGCGCGGGCGCATCAAAATGGAGATGGAGATCTTAAGTGAAATGTTCGGATTTGAGATCACGGAATTCTCCGTTCACAGGCCGTCGAAGGATATCCTGCGGGAGAACATCAAGATGGAAGGGATCCTGAATGCCTATCAGGATGATTTCTTTACATTTGCAGACAGAATAACGGATGATACGGAATTGAAGGTCAAATATATGTCGGATGCAAACCATATCTGGCGTTATGGATATCCGGACGAGCAGAATATCACGGGTTATGATAAAGTGCAGATTCTGACGCATCCTTTCGCCTGGAGCAGGAAGGGATGCAATAATTTCGAGAATTACAGGGCACTGCTGCAGGAGAAGTACGTGGAGCTGGTGGAGTCCGTGGATCATGAGTGCAAGGACTTCGGGGAGTATAAGGAGTATTTTCTGGAGAAGGATGTGCGTTGACCGTGGAGGAAGAGACTGTCTATGTGTGGAATATGTGGTTATATCAGCAGAAAGAGGATTACGGAAGAACAGCTGCGGGCGATGAACGATACGATGTATCACAGAGGGCCTGACGACGGCGGCGCGGAGATCTATGAGATGCGCGGCGGCTGGCAGGTGGGATTCGCGCAGCGGCGGCTCTCTATTCTGGATCTGTCGCAGCTGGGGCACCAGCCGATGCATTCAGAGGACAGAAGGATTTCTGTCGTATATAATGGAGAGATTTACAATTTTCAGGAATTGAGAGAAGAACTGGCGGACTATTCCTTTCGGTCAGACTGTGACACGGAGGTGATCATAGCCGCCTATTTAAAATGGGGCATAGCGTGCCTGGAGCGGTTCAACGGCATGTTCGCCATCGCTTTATACGACAGGGAGTCGCAGGAAGTATATCTGGTACGGGACCGGATCGGCAAGAAGCCGCTCTACTACTGGTATGAGGATGGGGAGCTTGTGTTTGCCTCGGAGTTGAAACCAATCATGAAGTGTCCGGGTTTTACGGCGAAGATTGAAGAGCGGGTGTTATCCAGATATCTTTTCCAGCAGTATATCAATGCGCCGGAGAGTATCTGTCAGAATGTCTACAAGGTAGAGCCGGGGGCGGTTCTGCGGTTTCATCAGGGCGGGATCAGTACATGGAAATACTGGGATATCAAAGAGGCCTACCACCGGGCGCAGACGGAGCGGATCGAAGATTACAAAGAGGCGAAGGAGCAGTTGAAGACGCTTCTTAAGCAGTCCGTGAAGATGCGCATGATCGCGGATGTGCCTTTGGGATCTTTTCTGAGCGGCGGTTATGATTCGTCTCTGGTGACGGCGATCGCGCAGGAATGCTCGGAAAGCCCCGTGAAGACCTTTTCTATTGGTTTTCATGAGGAAAAATATAATGAAGCGAAATATGCCAGAGCCGTGGCGGAGCATCTGGGAACGGATCACACGGAGCTTTATATCGACGAGCAGGATATGTTTAAGCTGGTGGAGAGCATCCCGAAGTATTATGATGAACCGTTTGCGGACAGTTCACAGATCGCGACCATGATGGTATCCCAGCTGGCGAGAGAGCATGTGACGGTTGCGCTCTCCGGGGACGGCGGGGATGAATTCTTCTGCGGCTACAATATTTATGACAATGTGGGACAGGCTCAGAAACTGGACAGGCTGGGCGGTATGGTTCACGGCCTGTGCAACCTGCCGGGGATCAGGCAGATGCATATGGAGGAGAGACTGCCCTTTAAGGTGCGTGTGATCGCCGGGAACAGGGAGCGGGAGAGCAAGACGCAGTTTGGCGCCGGGAACTATCCTGCCAGGGCCAGAGCGATGGTAAAGAGACTTCCGGCAGGAGAAGAGGCTCTGCCGGTCCAGTATCTGACCGAGAGCGGATACGGTGTGCAGGACTGGCAGATCAGAAGGATGCTGCTTGATATGGACACGTATCTGCCGGGGGATATTCTCTGCAAGGTGGACCGTGCGTCCATGAAGTATTCTCTGGAATCCCGATGCCCGATCCTGGATAAAGAAGTGATGGAATGCTCGTTTAGGATTCCGCATAAGTACAAATACGCGGGCGGCAGTAAGAAGTATATTCTGAAAGATATCGCCTATGATTATATTCCGAAGGAGCTGCTGGAGCGTCCGAAAGTGGGCTTCGGTGTTCCTCTGGACAAGTGGCTGCGGGGGCCGCTGCGGGAGCAGCTGTCAGATTACAGCAGTTATGAATATCTGAAAAAACAGGGTGTTTTTGATGCGGAGTATGTATCCGGCAAGGTTGGGGAGTATATAAAAACAGGTGATGCCGGTCCGGCTACAGGCGCAAATTACTCAAAAATAACGTGGTCTTTCTTTGTATTCCAGCAGTGGTATGAGACGTATATGCGTTCCTGAAAGAATGGCCTGCAGGAGATGATAACAGGAGTTTCTGCAGTTGTATGGTGTTATTTATTCGAAGATTATGGCCCCGGATTACGATGCAAAGCATAAAATGAAGGGCACAGGACGAACGAAATCACAGATGAAAGCACAACGGAATCCGGGACGGCATCTGCAGAAAAAGAAGGATAATGCAGAAAAACTGCATATTTTGCAGTGTACGGTTTTGATTACGCGACAGCTGTCAAAATATGGGATATCATAACTTGTGGAATACTGTAAAAAAGTAAGATCAGATTTGGAAAGTGAATTGTTTTAAGGTAGAAAAGATGGACAATAATACAAATTGCGCATACAATTTAAACAAAGAAAACAAATGTAAATTTAACAAAAGCAGTGTTTTCTGGAAGTTTTGCAGGAGAAATGAAGAAAAAGCACGAAATTTGACTCTTTAAAAATAAAAATGAAGGATTTTATGCAAAACGATGAAAAGAAAAAAGGGGAAAAAGCACATATGTTTTTATATCGGGTCCCTGCATAAGGGAGGGGCCGAGCGGGTATTCGTAAATCTGGCCGGGTATTTTCAGGAAAAAGGATATCAGGTGACTATGGTCACGCAGTATCAGTTTCCGGCAGCGGAAGAGTATGCATTGCCGCCGGGGGTGAGAAGAGTCCTGTCCGATCTGACGGAGGCGGAATTGAGTAACAGCCGTATTATTAATTTCTGCCGCCGGGTGAGTAAGCTTCGCCGGATCTGGAAAAGGGAGAAACCCAACCTGGTGTTATCATGCATCGGCAAAAATAATTTCATGACAGTTGTTACGACAATGTTCACAAAGACGAAGGCAGTGGTGTCTGTGGTGGGGGAGGCGAAGGAGGAATATCCGGGCCGGCTCATGCGGTTGCTGGCCAATCTTCTTTTTCCACTTGCGGGAGGCATCATATTGCAGACGGAACGTTCCCGTTATTTTTTTCACAGGATCGTTCAGAAACGGGCTGTTATTTTACCGAACTCCCTGAACCCTGATTTTATAAGACCAAGATATGAAGGAAAGCGGGAGGAACGGATCGTGTCCGTGGGACGCATGGATGCGAACAAAAATCATGAGATGATGATCCGGGCCTTTGCGGCTCTGGCAGAGCGGTATCCGGCGTATACGCTGACTATATATGGAGAGGGAGAGTTGCGCGGGCATCTGGAAGCGCTGGTTGCAGAGCTTGGTGTGGCGGACAGGGTGTTTCTGCCCGGGGTGATTCCGGATGTGGCCAGGCAGACCCGGCGGGCGGCTCTTTTTCTGTTGACATCTTATTCGGAAGGGGTTTCCAATGCTTTGATCGAGGCGTTGGCAGGCGGGCTGCCGGTGATCGCTACGGATGTGCCGAGCGGGGGCACTGTCGAGTTAATAACAGATGGTATGAATGGATTGATCATTCCGGCGGGAGACGGGAAAGCGCTGGAGCAGGCCATGGATCGTGTGCTGGGGGATCCGGATTTCGGGGAGCGGCTGGGCAGGGAAGCCGCGAAGATTCAGGAACGGCTGGCGCCGGAGCGGGTGAACGGATTGTGGCAGGCATACTTTGAAAAGATCATGGGAGGAACCTGTGGAAGGAGAGGACAGCATGAAGCAGAGTAAATTATGGATTGCTGTGCAGATAGCGGGATTTGTGGGAATCTTTCTGCTGCTGCTTGTGCCGGTATCTTATATGGTAAGGACGAACGGCGACGTGAAGGACCGTTTTTCCGGATTTTATGCGGAGAAGAAAGACTCGCTGGATATCGTGATGATCGGATCAAGTCCTGTGTTCCCCTACTATGCGGCGCCGAAGCTGTGGGGGGAGACCGGGATCGCCATGTATCCGCTGTCTTCTAATGTGCAGCGCCCGGCCGCCATGAAGTATCTTGTGGAGGAGACGGAGAAGAGCCAGTCGCCTTCGCTGTATGTTTTTGAGATGCGGATGTTTACCATAGAGGACGAAGGGATGCGGGAAAATATGGCATACACCAGAGGCGTGACGGATAACATGCGCTATTCACTGCAGCGTGTAAGGACGATCCAGGCGCTGGTGCCGGAAGAGGATGAGGAGGGCAGGCTCAGTTATTATCTGGATATCATGAAGTACCACACCAACTGGAAGATGCTGGCCCTGCCTTCGGAGTGGGCCAATATGGCATATCGAAAGGCCCATCCGTACAAGGGCTATACCTTTAAGGACGAGGTGGGGCCGCAGCCCATGCCGGACTGCGGCGGCGCAGAGGGACAGCGAGCCATCCCGCCGGAACAGGAAGCGTGCCTGCGGGATCTGCTCTCCTTTTTGCAGGAAGAGGGAAAAGAGGGACTGTTTATTGTCTCGCCTTACGGAGAATCTCTGGAAGAACAGCAGATGTATAATTATATGGAAGAGATCGTGACAGCCTGCGGTTACCGTTTTCTGAACATGAACAATCATTATGAAGAGATCGGGATTGTCTTTGAAGAGGATTTTGCGGATTACGGCAGCCATACCAATGCCGTAGGGGCCGAGAAGTGCACGGATTTTCTGCGGGAGTATCTGCTGGAGCACTATACTTTTACAGATAAACGCGGAGAAGATGCGTATCAGTCCTGGGAGGAATCATACGACCGGTGGAAAACGGAGATGGAGACGGCGCGGGTGACCATCGCGGACAGGATCGCGCGGGGAGAATATGCGGAGATCGTGGAGTAAGGTGCGGAATGGATTGAGGAAGAAACCGGTCAGGCGGGAGACGAGGAACAGGCAGGAGACCGGGAACAGACAGATTTTGCAGCGGGGAAGCCGAAGGCTGAGCCGTTATGGCGGGAGAGGGTGAATATATGTGCGGGATTGCCGGATTTTGTAATTGGGGAGCGGATTGGAAGCGTAATATAGAGCGGATGAACGAACGGATGTTACACAGGGGGCCGGATGCTTCCGGGATCTGGGCATCGGAGGATAAGGAAGTAGTCCTCGGGCACAGGCGCCTTTCCATTGTGGATCTGACACCGTCGGGGGCACAGCCTATGGTTTCACATAACGAACGTTATGCAATGGCCTACAACGGGGAAATCTATAATTACGGGAGGATCCGTGCAAGGCTGCTTGAAGAGCGAAGAGTGGCTGCTTTCAGGGGCACGTCTGACACGGAGGTGCTTCTGGAGGCAGTCTCTGCATATGGATTGGAGAAAACACTTGCCATGGCAAAAGGGATGTTCGCCATAGCGGTATATGATAAAAAAGAACGGTCGTTATCACTGGCCCGTGACCGGGTGGGGGAGAAGCCATTATATTATGGTTTTGTGCGGGGAGAGCGGTTTGTATTTGCCTCGGACTTAAACTCCATCACAGCTCTGGACGGGTTTGACAACGGAATAAATACGGAGGTCCTGCGGCAGTATTTCCGGTACGGTTATATTCCGGCCCCCTATTCGATCTATGAGAAGATCTGGAAACTGCAGCCGGGAAAGATCTTAAAGATCCGCTGTCCCTTCCGGCAGTATGAGACAAAGACTTACTGGTCCATGTACGAGACGGCGCTGATGGGACAGGCGCAGCTTTTTAAAGGAAGTGAGGAGGAGGCGTCCAGGGAGCTGGAACACCTCTTGAAGGAATCGATCCGCGGACAGATGATGGCGGATGTGCCGGTGGGGGCTTTTCTATCCGCGGGAATCGACAGCAGCACGGTGGTGGCTTTGATGCAGTCCTTGAGTGAGCGGAAGGTGAAGAGCTTTACGATCGGCATGTGGGATGAGAAGTTCAATGAGGCCGATGTGGCGAAGCAGATCGCGGCGCATCTGGGAACGGATCACACGGAGCTGTATATTACGGAGAAGGAGGCCCGGGATGTGATCCCGCATCTGGCGGGCATGTTCGGGGAACCTTTTGCGGATTCCTCGCAGATCCCTGCTTATCTGGTGAGCAGAATGACGCGGGAGCACGTGACGGTATCTCTGAGTGGAGACGGCGGGGATGAGTTGTTCTGCGGGTACAATACTTACGGCTCTCTGGCGCGGAGCTGGAACAGGATCAGATGGATCCCGACGGTGGCGCGCAGGGCGGCCGGCGCCTGTCTTGGCAGTATGGACAGGTATCGCAGCGGCCCGGGGGCAGTGAGAGCCAGACTGCTGGGGGCAGCCGGGATAGAAGACATGTATCTGCGGTCGCAGATCGGAGAGGGACTTGAGCTTGTGCGGCCGGAGGCTGTAACGGACGCCTGTCCGACGGTGATGGATACTTATCCGTCCGGCGTGCTCTCCTGTCCGCAGCACAATCTGATGTTGATGGATCTGCAGATGTACCATCCCGACGATATCCTGAACAAAGTGGACAGGACGGCCATGGCGGTCTCTCTGGAGACGCGGGTGCCGATGCTGGATAAGGATGTGGTGGAGTTTGCCTGGAGGCTGCCGTTGTCTTACAGACGGCAGGACGGCGTTACGAAAAAGGTTTTGCGTGATATTTTATACAGGTACGTGCCGGCAGAGTTGATGGAACGGCCAAAAAAGGGATTCAGCATCCCGCTGCAGAAGTGGCTGCTGGAGCCGGCGCTGCGGGCATGGGCGGAGAGTCTGCTTGAGCGGGCAGCGCTGGAGCGGCAGGGGATTCTGAATGCGGATGCGGTCCGCAGGATGTGGGAAGACTATGTGGAGCGGGGAATCTGGCGGGTACAGATCTGGTATGTGCTGATGTTCCAGGAGTGGATGCGTCTGCATCTGACACAGGAAGTGCTTTAGAACGTACAGCCTGAGCACAGGCAGCTACGGGAAGTAACGTCATTTGATATCAGAGAAAGCGTAAAGGGAAAAGAAACAGATGAAAATATTGGAACACTACCGGCCGGCCGGAATAAGGGAAGAGGCGCAGAAGGATCTGATCTCGGTGATCGTGACGGCTTACAATATCGCCGCTTATATTGAGCGGGGCGTGGGCTCTGTCTGTGCCCAGACTTACCGCAATCTGGAAATCATCGTGGTGGACGACGGCTCTACCGATGATACAGGTGTTATCTGTGACCGTCTGGCAGCAAAAGACAGCCGGGTGCAGGTCATTCATAAGGAAAACGGCGGCCCGGCGGAGGCCAGAAACAGAGGGATCGCCATTGCGAAGGGCAGCTATATCGGCTTCGTGGACGGGGACGACTGGATCGACCCGGATATGTATGAGAAAATGCTTGGAGCGCTGCAGGAGCAGGGGGCGGATCTGGCCATCTGCAGATACCGGCAGGTGTATAAGACGCATACGGAGGATGCCTCGGTAGACCGGGCGGTGCTGTTTCAGGGGCAGGAAGCGCTGCAGTATTATGTGCAGGAGACGAAGGAGTATGCGATCCAGAATGCGGCGTGGAATAAACTATATAAGAAGGAGATCCTTACGGGTATCGCTTTTCCGGTGGGGAAATGGTATGAAGATATCATGTTTGCCACGATGGCCCTTGCCCGGGCGGAATGCTGTATTTACCTTGACACGGCCTGTTATAACTATATAATAGACAGAGAGGGAAGCATCATGAATACACAGATCAATCCGCGCACCTTTACGGACCAGATTCCGGCTTATTATGAGAAGACGGCGTTTCTCAAGGGACTGGGAAGGCAGGATCTCGCAGATATTCATGATTATTTTTTTTATAAAAGGCTGCTGCTCTTCTATGACCAGATGGAGAAGTCGGGGAGGGCTGACAAAGAAACGTATTTAAATAAAATAACGAAAGTTATAATAGAGAATCAGGAACACTACGATGCGGCCTTTGGCTGTCCGGCAGCGGATCCGAGAGACGGCAGGAAGATGCGCCTGTTTCTGAAATCTCCGAAGCGCTACAGCCGCAGGATCCATATAGAAGAACAGCTGATCATTCCCTTGAAGGTGAAGGTCAGGAAGATGCTGCATATCGGGCGGTGACGCGACAGGACGAATGCTAAATTACAAATGTTTTCATAACAGATGTTTTTGAATTGGGATCAGAGGAATGGTCATAATACAGCTTGCAGGCGGTCTGGGCAATCAGATGTTCCAGTATGCCTTATATTTACAACTTAAAAGCCAGGGCCGGACAGTGAAGATCGACGACGTGTCGGGATTCGAGGAAGACAGACAGAGAGAGCCTGCGCTCGGCGCTTTTGGCATCACATATGAGCGGGCCTCCAGACCGGAGCTGGAAGCGATGCTGGACTGTTCGCCGCAGCTTCGGCATAAAATACGGCGGAAGCTGTGCGGCAGGAAGAAGAAGGCTTATTTCGAGGAAGATAAAAGATATAAGCCTGCGGTTTTGACCTGGGATGATATTTATCTGGAAGGGTACTGGCAGACGGAGAAGTATTTTCAGACAGTGACCGGGCAGGTGAAGGATACGCTGGATCCGGACAGGCTTCTTGCGGCTGAGGCGAAAGCCTGCGGCATTGATGGGAGCCGGAGCACGTCTACGCCTTACAAAGCAGCCCATGATGCGGGTGGCAGGACGCTGGCCCGGTGGCTGGAGCAGACAGCGGCCACGGAGTCGGTGAGCGTGCATATCCGCAGGGGGGATTATCTTTTGCCGGAGAATCAGGCGCTTTTTGGCGGCATCTGCACGGAAGACTATTACCGGGCGGCTATGGCGCGGATGCAAAAGATGCACCCGGGCTGTGTCTTTTATCTTTTTACCAACGATAAACAGTGGGCCGGAGAGTGGGCTGACAGAGGACAGATAGAGCCTGTGGCGCTGACGGATGTTCCGGACAGCGGTATGGGAAGGGACTACGCGGAATTCCTGCTGATGAGCAGATGCAGGCATAACATACTGGCCAACAGCAGTTTCAGCTGGTGGGCTTCCTATCTGAATAAAAATCCGCACAAGACAGTGCTGGCGCCGGACCGGTGGCTGAACGGGTGGGACTGTGAGGATTTCTACCGGGCGGATATGCAGAAAGTCACGGTAGGTTGACGACGTGCACGGACAGGATGCGCAGGGGAGATACCCTGCATTATGAAAGGGACTCGATTTCATGAAGAAACATACATCAGAAGAAAATCAGGAAAAGAAAGTTACCCTGCTGCAAAAGGTAAGCTATCTTTTCGACAGAAAACAGAAAAGACAGATTGCGGGTCTGGCGCTGCTGATCCTGATCGGCGGCCTGCTGGAGACCGTCGGGGTGTCTATGCTCCTGCCGGTGGTGCAGGCGATCATGGATCCGGAACAGCTTATGGAGAATGAACTGGTGGGTAAGGTGACGAAGGCGCTGCATATTGAGACGAGCAGACAGCTTATCATCCTTATGCTGGGCGCACTGATCGCATTGTATGTGGTCAAGAATGCGTACCTGCTGTTTCAGACCTATGTGCAGAATACCTTCGTTACGCGCAACCGCAACCGCATGATCAGCCGCGTGATGCGGGAATTTCTGAACAGGCCATACGAGGAATATCTGGGGGCGGACATCCCTACGGTATTCCGGCTGACGGACAGCGATATCCCCAACGCATTTCAGCTGATCCTGGTGATGATCCAGATGGTGACGGAGATCGTGGTGGCAGGTTTCCTCTGTATCGTGCTGGTGGTGGTGAGTCCGGTCATGTCGCTTTTTATCTTCTGTATTTTCCTGGGGATGACACTGATGATCACGAAGGTGTTAAAGCCCAGGCTCAACGCTATCGGGCATAAGAATCAGCAGATCCAGTCCCGGATCGCCAAGTGGAGGATTCAGTCTATCTACGGGTTAAAAGATGTCAAGGTGCTGCACAGGGAAGAATTTTTCGTGCGCAATTATTATGAGAGCGGCGCCATCGGCGCGGATGTGGCCAGAAATTACGCGGTGTTCAACAATCTGCCGCGGCTTCTGATCGAGACGATCTTTATGGCGTCGATGCTTCTGTTTATCATGCTGTATATGCTGCGGGGCGGCAATATCACGGTGCTGATTCCTCAGCTGTCGGCCTTTGCGGTGGCAGGAATCCGGGTGATGCCGGGGACGAACCGGATCAATACGTATCTGTCGGAGATCGCCTATTCCCAGCCCTGTCTGGATTATCTGTATGAAAATCTGACGGCAAATATGAAGATGGACGTAAACGGCAGCGTGACCGGGCTGGCCAGAGGAGGAGGGGCGCAGACGCAGGAGGTCAGGACGCATCTGCAGGATAAGATCGTGCTGGATCATATCACCTACGCCTATCCGAATACGGAGAAGAATATTTTTACCGACGCTCATATGGAAGTAAAAAAAGGCCAGTCGGTGGGCATCATGGGTCCTTCCGGCGCCGGGAAATCGACGGTTGTGGATATTCTGCTGGGGCTTTTGCGGGTGCAGGCGGGGACGATCACCTGCGACGGGGTGAATATTTTCGATAATTATGCGGACTGGCTTTCAAAGATCGGCTATATTCCGCAGTCCATCTATCTGATCGACGAGTCCATCCGGGACAATATCGCCTTCGGTATAGATGCGGACAAGATAGACGACCGGCGGATCTGGGAGGTGCTGGAGGAGGCGCAGCTGAAGGAATTCGTGGAGGAACTGCCGGAAGGGCTGGATACGACCATAGGTGACAGGGGTGTCAGAATATCCGGCGGACAGCGGCAGCGTCTGGGCATCGCCAGGGCGCTTTACCACAATCCGGAGATCCTGGTGTTTGACGAGGCCACCTCGGCGCTGGACAACGATACGGAGAAGGCGGTCATGGATGCGATCAACAATTTCCACGGCAGGAAGACGATGGTGATCATCGCCCACCGCCTCAATACCATCGCCAAGTGTGATGTGATCTACAAAGTGGACGGTGAGAAGATCGTGGAGACGAAATTACAGTGACGCAGGTGCAGGCGGGTGCTGCTTAGAGGCCCGGTTTGCGCATCCGGGCTGAGGATGAATGGAGAATCAGGATGTTAGGAATTGAGACACAGGAAGGCTTCGGGCTGGGCAATCAGCTGTTCTTCTATATTACGACCAGATGCATTGCGCAGGATAAAGGGTATGCATTCAGCGTGCTGGATCCGGAGCATTTTGCCAATAACATGCACAGTGACTGCGGGCTGTACTTTATGGATCTGGATATGGGCGTCCCTTCGAAGAAGGAAGATTATCAGAAAGTCTTTCGGGAGAAGGAGACGAGACTTTTTGCGGGCAATTCCAGACACGACCTGACGCATGGCGTCTATGTCACGGATACCGATCAGGCGCTGTTTGCGGTGGAGGACGATACGCTGCTCTACGGGAACCTGCAGGCCGAGGATTATTTTATTGCCCATAAAGAAGAGATCAAAAAGTGGCTGGCAGTCAGGCCGGAGTACGACTGTAAGGAATACAGCAGGGACAATCTGTGCATCCTGCATCTGCGGTGCAGTGACTATATGGGTTCGCCGGAGCTTTTTCTGCGGAAAAAATACTGGCTTATGGGTATGAAGCAGATGCGCAGGATCAACCCGGCGATGGAGTTTATGATCATCACCAATGATGTGAAGGAAGCAGGGAAGCTGCTGCCCGGCATTCCGGCGTACAATTTTGATCTGGCAAAAGACTACAGTGTGTTGAAAAATGCGAAATATCTGCTGCTGGCGAATTCTTCGTTTGCTTATTTTCCGGCTTTTACGAGCGATACGGTGGAGTATATCCTGGCGCCCAAGTACTGGGCCAGACATAATGTGTCTGACGGTTACTGGGCATCGGAACAGAATATCTACGAGGGCTGGCATTATATGGACCGGAAAGGCAGGGTATTTACGGCCGAAGCGTGCAGGCAGGAGCTTGCCGCCTATAAGAAGACGTCGAAGAAGTATGCGGCCGTGAATGTGCGGCCGGCGGGGCTGCGGCTCAAGTTGATGGAACTGCACGGGCAGTATATCTATAAGAAGGCATACGCAGGCAAGATCGCGCGTGGCGTGATGCGGCGGGTGCGTAAGCTCCTCCCGGCGCGGGGGTGAGATGAGGATTGTGAAGAAAGCAGGCACAAAGACAGATGAATAAAGTGTTGGAAAAATTACAGCGTCAAAGCGCCGGAGCCGGCAGGGCGCTGACAGAGCATATAGAACGGATACCGATGAAAAGAATGGCGATATATGCCGGGATCCTGCTGGCGGTATCTTTGCTGCCGCTGCTTTTGCTGGGCAGATATAACGTGATGTGTGCGGACGATTATGATTACGGCAGGGCGGTACATGATACCTGGCTGGCGACCGGCTCCGTGTGGCAGTCGATCCGGACAGCGTGGCAGCAGAATATGACTTTTTACCGGGACTGGCAGGGGACTTATGTATCCTGTTTCCTG
>VSOD01000219.1 GCA_009774655.1 Lachnospiraceae bacterium | reverse complement strand
ATTTCATGGTTTCTGAGAAAATAATTTAGAACTAACACGTTGTGTATTTATGTACACCTCTTTTAAGACAGGAGAGATTAAACTACAAAAATATTAAACTAAGATACTCATACATAGGTTGCCATACAGGCAGAATTAAAATGCAAAAAAATGATTAAAGTATTTATCCTTACATATTAAATGAAAAGAGGAAGCAGGGTATATATCCTGTGTAGTCATTGTTGCATTTCTGTATCAGATACCTATGTGTGGGTATCTTTTTTTGTTGCTCAAAAACAGGTGCCATACTGGAACCTTGACAACTGAATAAAGGATCTGACAGGAGCATTACAACATTAAAGATGAAAAGGAGAAATTGATTATGAAGAAGATAATTAACGGCAGGCTGTATGACACTGGTACAGCAAAGGAAATTGGATGCTATGAAAATGGTTATGGTGCAGGGGATTTTCGGTATTATTATGAAAGCCTATACAGGAAAAGGACAGGAGAGTATTTCCTGTATGGTTCAGGAGGACCAATGTCAAAGTATAGTGAAAGTTACGGCAATATGTCATCAGGAATCAGCGAAATAATTCCTTTTACAGAGGAAGAGGCAAAAGAATGGGCAGAAGAGCATATAGATGCAGATGCTTATATGGAAGTGTTTGGAACAGTAGAAGAATAGAAAGGTTTAAAGCTCCATGTGTGAATGCATGGAGTTCCCCCACAGGGGGAAGAAAGGAGGATACTATGGGAATGAGGGCAGATTTAATCAGGAAAATGTCACCAGCTATTAGAAAGCTCTTTTATAATGACAGCTATTACTGCAGGGATGTGGAGACACGAAAATACAACAGATATATTGCGGATAACCCTGATAATGTGAAAGCATTAGAGACTGCAATGACAAATAAGGGAATCACTCTTGTGGTGGCTCCCACAGGTTCTGGAAAAACATGGACGCTGGCAGATGTGGCTAAAAAAGTAGTGAAGCAGGATAAAAACTGCAAAGTATATATAGCACTGCCAACAGTAGACACAACACAGCAGACAGGGCATATTCCCGAAGTCACGGCATTGTCTGGCGGGGATATGTTCCGCACCAGCAAAAAGATAACGGCAACCACTTATGAAAAACTGGATAAGGTGCATGATTATATCAGGATGCAGAAAGCACAGGGAAGCAAAGAAAGATATGTGCTGATCATTGACGAGTGCCATTATCTGGTGACACAGCATAAGTTCAGGGAATGGGCTATGAAGGGAATCATATCAGGCATTGAAAGTGATTTCTATGATAATGTCATTTTAGTGACAGCGACGCCAGCCCCTATGTCGCTTTTTAGATGCAATAAGTGTATTGAGTTTGAAAGCGACACTTATAAGCCTGTCATGGACAGGATAGAGATTGAGTTTGTGGATGATGTGATAGAGTATGTGAAAAATATAGATTTGGATAAATGTTTCCCATTTGTCAGGCTCAATGATAAGGATGTAATTGCTGATTTGGTAAAAAATTATCTGCCATTTTATGCAGTGCTCACAAGCGAGGAAAAGAACAATACCCTTTATAATTCTATTGTTGAGAAAGAGACAATCCAAAGCTCGCAATACAGAGGGATTTTGACAACCAGTGTGTCAGAAGTTGGATTGAATGTGACCTCCTATCCTGCCAATTTACAGATGATAGCAGCTTTCCCTGATTGGAACATGAGTGTTGATTCAATCGAGCAGTTCTTTAACAGGGTAAGAAGAACTGACACATCCCACATTGAATGTGCAAAGGTTATTCTGCCAAAGCCAAAGGCAAATGAAGCATATCTTTTTGATCAGGATGGGAACAGGATATGTGAGTTCCATGATGTTGTAGTGGAAAATGACAGAGTGATTATAAATGATTCAAGCCAAATGGATAAGATTGCAGATGGAAGCTATCAAGTGGAATTAAAGCTGTATGGCGGAAAAAGGGTAAGAACTATATATATTCAGTCTTGCGGTGAGAGTGGAGAGAGGGTTTATTGTAAGGATTCAGAGCCTGTATTCTTTTATGTGGAAAGATTCAGATCTCTGCTGGATATTCTGAAATCAAACTACAGAAGGGCAAAAGAGGTAGAGAACACTCTCCAAAGGATAGTAGATACTCTGGCAATGGCAAGGAATGGAAAGCAGACAGCAGGAAACCTGACTGATGATGAAATGGAGGGGTTGGTGCTGGATGACAATAAGCTGATTGAGATCTTGACACTTGCAGGCATTGAAGCCCAAAAAGAACTAAAAGACTGCCTAAAATATGAGGATGGCAAAATTAAGACAGATAACAGGCTTCTGCACATGGTCAGTTATAACCAGTATCAAAAGCAGTACCTTTATAATGCAGACAGGCTGAAAGAGGAACTGGAAGCCAGAATGAAAGTCAGGGTTGATTTTGTGGAGACTGCAACAGGGAAAGGGAAAAGGGAGTATGACAGAAATAACTTATGGGAAGGTCTTGAATATGTCAGGCAGGAAGTGGTCTGTGATGAACATTATTACAATGCAATCGTAAAGTGGGAGGAAAACAAATATACTTCGGACATACACCACAAGGATAATATTTCAAGAATCAGAAGAACAGGCTATATGCAGGAACTGATGAAAGACCTTGAAAAACTGCATATGTCAAAAGAGAATATACTTCGGGTGCTGGTCAGCTCTAAATCAAAGGGGAGAGTAACAAAGTATAAAAAGGCATATATTCTGATTACATCCAACAGGATGCTTGAAAAATTTGACGGAATGAATACAGGGGATATTCCTTTGTACGGCAGGGAATTAAAAAACACCTTGCAGGTGGCAATATACTGTTATCTGAAACAGAAAGGATGCGGATGCTATAATGTGACAGAGGCTTTGGCAGGAGAGATTCTTGCATTTTATAAAAAGGTGTATCCCAAGGATGCAGAATCCCTTAATGAAAAAACTGCCAAAAGAAGTATAGAAAAGCTCATAAAGAGGATGTACAAGTCCAAAGGGAGTGGAGCAATCCGCAATCAGCTAAAAACAGATGAAAAGGACATTTTTATAATAGAGAAACCAGATTACAAATAAAATAAGTGCCGATAAAAGGAAAAAGTGGGATATATGGAATAGGGAGTGAATCTCTGCACATAAAAAATAGCTTTTTACATTTGTTTTCACAGGGAGATAGAACCCATAAGCAATCCAATTCCCTTTTTCTTTTTAAGGAGCAGAAGTTTATTTTACAGGGAGGAAAATGTATATGATAGATAGAGAAACAATACAGTCTGCAAAGGATGTGGACATAAACATTATTTTAGATGAATTTGGGTGGGAGAAGAATAAATATGGGCAGATAAGATGCCCACACCCTAGCCACGATGATAAAACAGCAAGCTGTTCCTACTCTGTATCAAGGAACACCTGTAAATGTTTTGGCTGTGGGGAGGTTTTCGATACTATTGACCTGTACCAGTGCCTTTGTGAGAAAGTAAATGGGAGAGTTGTGCCATTCTACAGAGCGGTAGAAGAAATCCTAAAGCTGGAGGATATGGCAAATGGAAGCAATGGCAGTGCAATGATAACCAACAGTAGTAATCAGGTGAATGGTTATCAGTCTGGCAGTAGCAAAAGCTGTCAGGTAAATGGTCAGCCCAGTAAAGGGAACAGTGGCAGCCCTTATGAAATGATAATCAATAACAGTAAGCCTATTAGCGGATATGAGTTGAATTTTCTCCATAGCAGGGGGATCATGCTATATGATTCTTTTGTATATAGGGGAAAAGTTTATACAGAACAGAGCATTAATAAAGCATTAAGGACAACAACAGACCAGAATGAAATCAATCGGTTATGTGAGATAAAGACCAGTGGTACACTTTACAAGGGAATATCCGCCATCCTGACACTAAATAAAATTCAGATTAAGCATAATTATTGGGAGGGAACTAACAGCATCATCTATCTTGTTGACTACGAAGCTGACGAATGTACTTTTTTGTGTTCTGACCAGTTCTATATGGGTACAGGGAGGCATATGGCGATACAGAAAAGTCTTGACGGGAACCATACAAAAAGAGCATTGGGAACTTCTGACTTCAACTTTATCACAAAGGACATACAGGATAAAGGCAAAGATATTTACCTTACAGAAGGAATTGAGGATGCACTTACATTTGCCATGAACAATAAAAGAAGCATTTCCCTGAACAGTATAGCAAACTTAAAATCATTGATGCATTATTTGTCGGAAGATTATGTGCCATGCCATAAGGATAGGTTTGTTATTTGTTTTGACCACGATAGTGCAGGCAGAAAAGCAACACAGGAAATGAAAGATTTCTTTGAAAACTATAATCAGAACCCATCTAACAGGTATAAATACAGTTATGCAGTCTGCGAGTATCCAAAGCAGTTTAAGGATATAAATGATTATTGGATATCAAGGATATTTAGCTAAGAGATAACAGGTGTAAAAGCCTGTTATTTTTTGCGATTTTATTTATATTTTTCTTCTTTCTGCTTAGAATCTATGGTCAATGAAAAAGGCTGAATAAAGCCTATTATTAACAGGTTAAAACAGCAGAAATACAGGTTGTTTGTTTTATAGGTTACGCATTGACAGGTTGCTAAAGGGAAATGGCATAGGCCAAATATTTTATGTGCTAAGACACAGGAAGGAGAAATTTTTATGCAGGGAAAAGATTCTAAAGAAAGGGATTGTATGTCATTTGATGGATTCTGTATATCTGTCAGGATCGACATACAAAGGAGGCTTGGCGACAGCTACATTGTTTATTTGAACGATGTCACCAAAAACAATGATACAAAATTGAAAGCCTTAGTCATTACGGAGCAGGATACAAACCTGCACCCCAACATTTATATGGAGGGATTCTATGACAGGTACAGGAAAGGGAACCCCCTTGTTGAAATTGAAGAAGCCATCCTGCAGGTCTATCGGGAAAGCAGGACAGGGAAAAAGTTTGATGCTTCCCTTTTCACAGACTGGAAGAAAGTGAAAGAGAGGATCATATTCAAACTTGTCAATTTCGACAGGAACAGAGAACTCCTGAATGATATCCCGCACAGGAAATTCCTTGACCTCGCCATTGTGTATGAATGTTTTCTGGGGGTGAATGATGGAGGCGGTGCATCCATACTTATCCATAACAGCCATCTGGATTTATGGAAAGTAACGGCGGATGAACTGCATACTACAGCTTTCAGGAACACCCCTGAACTGATGGGGTACAGTCTCCTGAGTATAGAGAAGGTGCTTCAGGAGCTTATGGACAGTGAAGAGGAAAAGGATTTGATGGAAGGCCTGTGGGGAGTGGAAGAAGCGGAAAGCATCAATCTCCCTTTGCATGTGCTGACCAACAGATACAAGCTCCATGGGAATGGATGCATCCTTTACAAAAACCTCTTGAAAAAGATTTCGGAGGAATGGGGCTGTGACATCTGCATCATTCCGAGCAGTGTGCATGAAACCATACTGATACCGATGAATGAAGTGGAAAGCTATGGGGAAATGGCACAGATGATCTGTGAGGTGAACAGAACAGTGGTCATGCCCGATGAAATCTTTTCAGACCATGCATACCAATATGTCAGAGAGACAGGGAAAATCACAATGCAGGAGGAGATGGACTATGAATAAGGTAATCTTAAAAGGCAGATTAACAAGAGATCCCGATGTGCGGTACACAGCCAGCAATGAACCTGTCTGCATAGCAAGGTTCACACTTGCCTGTGAGGACAGGGAGAGGACAAAAGGTGAGGATGGCAATTATCCAGCGAATTTCATCCCTTGCACATGCATGGGGAAGTTGGGTGAGATTGCGGAAGCGAACCTCTGTAAAGGCAAGGAGATTCTTCTTTGTGGAAAGATGCAGAGCGGAAGCTATGAAAACAAGGAGGGCAAAAAAGTCTATACTCTTGAATGTTTCGTAAAGGAGATTGAATACTGCGGCAAAAAGGAAGATTCCCCCATGCCCTATGATGGCCAGGGATTTATGAATATCCCTGATGATCTGGATGAAGAGTTGCCTTTCAGATAGGTACAATTACATAGGATAATTACTGGAATGGGAGCGGTGCTGTGATACGTCGCAGGCATCGATTCCATATTTTTATTTTCGGAAGGAGAAATTTTTATGAATAGGACAAAATTATCATGGACAGTCGCAAACATAGAGAAGATGCATAAGGACAAGAAAGTGCTTTCATTTGACCATCCCATACAGCGAAAATCGGAGATTTGGAGCAATGCTCAAAAGTCACTTCTCATTCATTCCATGCTGGCAAATTATCCTGTGCCGAACATTTATGTGCTTCGGGAGGATAGCGAGCAGGTGGATGAAAAGAAGAAGCCCATCTTTAATTATTATGTTATGGACGGCAAGCAGAGACTTACAAGCACTCTGTCTTATATCTGGGGAGATTTCCCCTTGGATGACAATATCCCTGACATTACTGTTGAGGACACAGAGTATCAGATTGCTGGGAAATATTTCTGTGATTTGGAAGAGCCTGTGCAGTATGAAATCAGAAGATACAAGTTTGAAATCATTGCATTTGAGGACTGCGGCAATCGGGAGATAGAGGAAATCTTCTTCCGACTGAACAACAGCACGGCACTCACAAAATCACAGATTGCGAAGGCTAAGATTGGTGTGGAGCTAGCAGGGATTGTCAGCGAGATTCTGGAATCCAGATTCTTTTCGGTGAGCTGCAGCTTTACAGGGGCACAGTTAAAAGCAAGCGATGACCAGAGATGCCTGTTACAGGCTATGATGCTCCTTGACACCAACTATGTGAGTGGTTTTGAACTGAAAGATTTTTCGGAAAATTCCATTTTGGAATATTCGGAAAGCATAAGGGAGAGCTACAGTGATAAGCAGATTGTCACACTCAGGTCTGCAATCGAATACCTGACGGATGCCTTTCCTGAAAAGAACAAACAGCTTAAGAAGATTAACATCCCCATGCTGATTTACCTTGCTGATGTGGCAATGGATGCAGGGATAGTAAAGCCTATGTATCTGCGGCAGTGGTGGGAGTTCTTCACAGAGGAAGATTCCCTGTTTGAGGACTACACGCTGTTCTGCTCAACAGGCTCCACGAAA
>VSOD01000218.1 GCA_009774655.1 Lachnospiraceae bacterium | reverse complement strand
TGGGGAAACATACCGTGCTTTGTCATTGTTTTCATAAATAACATTCGATATTTATTGCAATAAAACTGCTTTTGTTTCCTATCATAAACTATCACAACTCTGTTACTTCAAATTTAAACACACTTTACACCTTACCTATAATCTGCTATATTTATTGTAACTGACAATACAAGCCACAATAAGAAAGCAGGTGATTGTATGACTCTTGAAGAACAGAAACAGATAGCGATCGATTATTATGTTAATTTGATGAGAATCAAGGCACATGAGACAGGTGAAAACAAAGAGCTTGATTATCAGATTAAAATTGCCAGGATCAAACTTTCAACATTTAGTATTGATGTGTCTGAACTTGAATTTTAACGGCGCACAACGCAATAAATAACATCCGCACTTTTAAATCACACCCGTTATAAAACCTTGAAACTGTTCTAAACAAAGCAATCCCGGAAAGAGCCTGTTCTTTACAGGTACTTCCGGGATCTTCTTTTTACTTTTTATACTTCGTCAGCAGGATTACACGCAGAAGCCTCTGTTCGACGCCGGATCCGCCACATTTTCCATCAGCGTATTCCGGCCATAGGTCATACCTGCGTACACGGCCTGCGTATTTCCCATAACAGGCCCCGATGTATCCTGTCCTTCGATCTTCTCATATGCCTTATGCAGTCCTCCGATCACCAGACGGACATGCTCCAGATTCTCCGGCTCATAATGCGACGATGCCTGCACAAGCTCTCTGTTCACATACAGATACAACTGCAGCAGATTCTGTGCCAGCTCATAATCAAGGTTCAAAGATGCCGTCAGCTCATTCATGCATCCGCGAATCTTACGCACCGCACTCTTAAATTCAGCCTTATCCTCAACCCGCAGCGCCTCCTGTGCTTCATCCAAATACAGCAGCACCATCTCATACAAGATTGTGATCAGCTGCGTCTTATTTGCCTGCGTGATCCGCAGCGTAAACTCCTGTTTCAATTCTCTGGTCATATGACAGTCCCCTCTTGCTTCGCCCTCCGGCCTGAAAATTATATATCCGATGTCTCTCAGTCATTACTGCAGTAACTGTAATACCTGAGACGGCCTCTCGTTCGCCTGCGCCACCATGGACACGGACGCCTGTGAAATCACCTGCTCTGTCGTATAATTGGTCATCTCCTCCGCCATATCCACATCCATGATACGGGAATAAGATGCCGTCATGTTCTCCTTGCTGATATCCAGACTGCTGATCGTATGCTCAAGCCGGTTCTGGTATGCACCCAGACGGCTGCGCACATCGGATACATATTTGATCGCGCCCTTAACTTCTGTGATCGCATCGCTGCTGCTCTCTTTCGTTGTTACCTCAGTCTGTTCGATGCCCAGACGGTTCAGGGAAATCGTCGGGATACGGATTGCCAGCTGCTGCCCCTCGTTGGCTCCGATCTGCGTATCCATGGCCCCGATACCGGTGATATCCAAAACGATTCCGCTGCAGTCCACACTGCCGGGGAATGCCGTCGGCGGTTTCACCTGAATCGTCAGCTCAAATCCCTGGCCGCCTTTGATCGTTACTTTGTCCTGTCCTACCGTTGCCACTTCGGCATCCTCCGGAAAACCGTCTCCCGCCTGCAGACCAAAGGAAGCCTTCGTCTGATCCAGATCTATTTCTCCTTCATCATTATAAAAAACTTCCAGCTGGCTGATCGTATACTCTTTCGCCAATACCTCGTCCGTATAATAATCCACCTTCGCAATCTGGCTGTTCGTATAGCCTCTCATCTCGAAGCTGCCGTCAAGCAGCGCCTGCCCGTTGAACTCCGTATCATTGGCCACTCTGGCCACTTCCTCTTTCAGCTGCTTAAGCTCCTTATTAAGCGTCTCTCTGTCCACAGATGTAAGCGTACCGGTAGCGCCTTTCACTGCCAGCTCGTTCATTCTCTGCAGCATATCGTGTACTTCTGTCAGTGCGCCGTCTGCTGTCTCGATAATGGAGATACCGTTGTTGGAATTCTGAGTAGCCACAGAAATACCGCCGATCTGTGCATTCATTCTGCGTCCGATGGCATAACCGGACGGATTCTCCTTCGCGGCCGTAACCTTTAAGCCGGATGATAATCGTTTCAGGGAAGTCGTCAATCTCTTATCCGATTTATTCAATGCGTAGTTGGCGCGCATCGCCGCCGCGTTGTAACTGATCTTCATAGTAAATTCCTCCTGTTATGCTGTAATCACCGTAATAAATGTTTTCGCGATCTGATACAGATCCGCCGTCTGCACCGGGGCAGCTTCGTCCTGCATTTCCTCCGCCTCAAAGGCATTCAGATCCAGATCACTGCTGTGAACCACTCCTATGCTGCCGAGTTCCGGCCCTTCCTTCTGTCCTGCAAACAGCTTCTGCAGACTGTGCTGCAGGCTTTCATGCTTCTCCTGCACCGCCTCGGTTCCTTCCGGCGTGGAACAGGCGATATAACCGGAAACTCTGCCGCCTCTCACACTGAACTCTGCCGCTACTCTGCCATACTCTTCCGTCTCGAAGGTGGCTTTTACTTTACCGCCCTCCGCTTTATCATGCAGTACCCGCAAATGAATGGCCGTTGTCTCGCCGTTGATCTCCACGGGAATCTGATAGTTCTCTTCCTTCGCCAGGTTACCCGCCAGGGCAAGCTGCTTGTAACAGCTCTGCATCATCTTCAGATCAACATAGTTGATTCCCGGGCTGTAACGCGCTTCCTCCAGTACTTCCTCGTACACCTGCTGCATCTCTTCGTAGGCATCCTGTGCACTTTCCTTATCTGTGAGAGCCTCCTGCAAATGGGAAAGTGCCTGCTTCACCTTATCCCTGCTGCCCGGTGTTGTATATTCATCCAGTTTCTTATAAACCGCCCCTCTGCTGTGCATCAGCATATTTGCCGCCGCCAGATTGTTGATCGTCACCGGCTGCTTGTTATGCAAAAGCTCTTCCACCACAGAATCTTCCACTTCACACGCTTTCCGGCACTCCTGCATCTGCTCGCTCTGGTATTCCTTCTGCGTGGCGGCATCCTGTTTCGCCATCCGGTCTGCGATATTACCCACGATATCCCGATAAAATTTCGGGAAGCCGGTTTCGATCTGTTTCGTAATGGAAATGCCCTTCTCGACCGCCTCAACGCCGGCAAAAGCATCATCCACCATAAAGTCCATGCCTGCTCTTTTCTGGCTGCGCACCGCACTCAGCATGTTTTTAAAGGAAACTTCCGCGCCTGTATTGATCAGCGCCCCGATCCCTGCGTTATCCGTCTTCTCAAACTGCCGCAGCATACGGTAAATACCGATATAGGCCGTCCGTTCCTCTTCCGTAATCGCTTTATTTTTATCCAGTTTATATAAAAATCTGCTGAATTTCTCGATTTCCTGTTCTTTTCCGTATGGTATGGAATCCAGATAGGCATCCAGCTCCGGCAGCGTCATCTCCAGCGGGTTCTTGCCGTCGCGGATCGTCTGCAGGACTGCCGCCGGCGTCATCTTATCGACTACACGCTGCAGTTCCATATCGGTAGCCCGCACCGTCTCAACATTCTCACGGGACAGTTCCATCCGGTTATAACCCAGAATACGGATCGCCCGGCGGTTCTCCTCGCTGATCTCCATCCCCAGATCCTCCAGAATGGTGTCTACATTCCGGAATGCTTTCTGTATGGAATCGCCCAAGTCGCTTCGCGTCGTCGTCATCCATGTCTCATAGCGCTCTTTTGCCTCGTCGTATTGATTACGCAGAGCAGTGCCGGAGATATGTACCTGATTTAAGGTAAAATCTTCATCCGTTATGCGGAACCTGCCGGCAATGGCAACGGGCAGATAAGGAAGCTCCTCTACCTTGCTCCTGGTCTCGTTATAAAGCGCTGCTTTCTCCGCGGCCCTTTCCGTATCCGTCTCACCGAATAAAAGCCGCCTCTGTCTCTCTTCCAGCTGCCGCAGTGTGTTCACCAGCTCTTCCAGTTCAGTGGTATCAATCGCATAACCGCTCCCTATGAGCTTCCGGTTTACCTCCACCGTCATCATCAGCCGGATCTCTTCCAGCTGCCGCCTGGCCGTAATGTTAGCCGGAATTTCTGCCGTGGCATTGTCTGACTGATTAGCCGGGATTTCTGCCGTGGCATTGTCTGACTGGTTAGCCGGGATTTTTGCTGTGGTGTTGTCTGACTGGTTAGTATCCTGCGCGGAGTCTGTAGTAGCAGGGGCATCTCCTCCTGCAATCTCCTCAGCTGTTTTCTCCAGATTCGCCAGCGTCACGTCTTTTCCTGCCGCTACCGTCTGGTCAACTGCCTCATCTGTGATCTTATCAAATCGCTCTATATATTCAGCTGCTTTCTCCAGATTACTCCTGCCGTCCGCCAGATTGGCCGCACCGGCGCTTTTGCCGTCTGCTATAGCCGCCGCCACCGCCGACAGGATCTGTCTTTCATCCTGGGGAAGCGTCAAGGTATCCAGTCTGTAAAATGCTGCCACGGACTCCGGCGTCAGCGGAATCCCTTTCTCGATCAGCCATCTGGCGTCTTCAAGCGTCTTGTCGTTGACTTCCAGTCCGGCTTCTTCTAAAACCTTCTCCATCTGCGGACGTAACTGCTGCCAGTTAAAGTCCTCCGCTTTCCTCGCATAGTAACCGGCGCTGTCTGCATAATAGCCCCGCCCCTGTCTGCTGCCGTCTGCCGTGGAACTGTAGCCCGCCCGGTACAGGTTGTCAATGGTAGGATCCATCTGGTTCTCCACCATGTATTTGGCCGCACCGTCCGACAACTCCCGCAGCTCTGTCGCCTTATCGTAGGCTTTCTTCGCATTCCTGACATTTTCTTCCGTCAACGGAATATCGTGCTTCTCAAACTGTCTTCGCAGCTCGCCCGCAAAAGCCTCACTGCCCGTGATCTCCCGCAGCGTGTCCGCATCTATCTGGTCGGTGTACCCGGCCACCTGAGTACCGCCCTTGATCAATTCTGCCTTGATCTTATCAACAATCGTAACGACTTCCTCTATATCCATGTCTCCGACCTGACAGCCGTCTTTCATCATCCGGTTGTAGTCTTCCTCGGACATAGTATTAGACATCACTGTCATATAGTCTCTCTGCACGGCGACGTCAGTCTGCCCTGCATCCTGCATAACCTCTTCTGCGGTCTTTCCCTGACCTTTGTAAGCCGTGTTATCCATAACTGTGCCAGAAATGTCTAATGCAAATGCACCCGCCTGAGCCGTCTTCTCCGTGCGGGTATCCCGATATGGAGTTGTCGTCACCTTGTCTACATTTTGATTTGTGTTGTTATTGTCAAATGTTATCTTCATACACTCACTCCATGCAGCAGGTTATCTTTTTTATAAGTCTTTCTTTCGTTGCCTTTTATTTCGGCATATTGTGCTGTTTTCTTAACCCTGCATCAAAAAACACGCTCCGGCGCATAGCCGAATAACCCGCCGCCCTTACTCCAGGCATGATTCTCCATCGCCATAGGCATCACATAACATTTCATCCAACGCAAAGCGGCTGGCAAGCGTACTCCACGCCTTTCCATTTACGATCAGCCGATAAAGTTTTTCGGCAGGTTGCCTTATGTTCCATCGTATAAGGCACGCACGGATCACTTTTCCTTAAAAATCACAATATTCGGCATCCACCATATAGAATGAAAATTTCACATTATCCTCCTGCAATAATGAAAGAGGCTGAACTGCGGTCCAGCCTCACTTTTTCAGCTCCCACTTACCGGCAGGGTACTCCGCTTTTTGAATATCGCTACTCTTTGTTAATATTATACACAATGCACAATAATATGTCAGTCATATGATCCAAAAAAAGAAGTCTATTGCAGCAATTCCAAAATCGACCGGCTGCTCTGATTGGCCTGTGTCAGCATACTCGTTCCGGCCTGCATAATGATATTATTGATGGAATATTCCATCATCAGATCCGCTATATCGGCATCCCGAATACGCGACTCCGCCGCCTGCGTGTTCTCTTCCACATTGGCATTGATATTGCTTGCATGTTCGATACGGTTCTGGTAGGCACCGAAGGTAGAACGCTGTTCGCTGACCATCCGCAGAGCGCCTTTGATCTCGTCGATAGCATTTCTGGAGCTTTCCTGCGTCAGTGTGTTTGTGTCTTGCAGGCCAAGTGCCATTACGCTGAGGGCTTCATATTGCACCGAAATATGCTGCCCTCCCTCTGTACCGGCCTGTACATAGAAGCCGCAGGTGCCGCCGTAAACAGGAACATCGATCGGTTTTCTGACCGCGGTTGCTGTATATACATAATGATGTGCATAGCTGGTAGAGTTTCCCCCATTTGTATAAAAATCAAGAATTGTATTCGAATTCAATGCACCATTAATCCTGTTCAGCACATCCTGTTCCGTATCACCTGGAGACACACGGATCTGCAGCGTAAACGATCCGACACTGTTACTTGTCCTGCCGTCTGCATATTCATAGGGATCTTTCGATGTCAAACTGAAAGCTATATTAATATACCCTCCCCCGTCGGCGTCACCGCCATTGGCTGCACTGAGGAGACCTGGGGTTTTCTCGCCTTTTTTACCCGTCAAAGCGTCCATTAAAGATCCAAGCGTCCCATTTCCCTTATCGGTGGCGGAATGTACTATGGTTCTTTTTTCCATAACATAGGAATGGCCATTCCAGACTTTCTCCCATCTCCACCAATAATTCTCGTCGTTATCAGCCCCATCCGAAGGCGCCCAATAACTAATGCCGGTTGAAGCACCTGTCACTGCTCCAATCCCGTCCATATAGAAAGAAAACTCCCACTTTTCTTTGTTTTCCCGAGCCGTATTAATATCCGCCGTTCCGTTGCCCGGTACTTTCGTAAGATTACCGCCGGACGGCTGCGTTTGTACCAATCCCCCGGCAGCATCCGCAGGTTCCAAAAACTTATCATCCGCTTTATTAAAATCATGTATATTTACGCTTGTAGACGAATCATTACCGGTATTATGATTGGAGCCGTATGCCGCGCTGTAATTTAAACCTGCGCTGACGGACACCGATGACTGCAGCGGATTCCCCTGGTTATCTTCAAATCTTCCGCTCATCCCGGCCCCTGTGCTGTTGCTGAAGGAAGTCCCGTCAATACAATCAACCAAATCTTGAATCGTTGCTGTTTCCTGCGGA
>VSOD01000217.1 GCA_009774655.1 Lachnospiraceae bacterium | reverse complement strand
CCTTGAGTTTTATATCCTGTGATTTTACCTGTCGAGTCCGTGATCCACTCTGGACTAGACATTAATTTATTATTTAATTCGTTTTTAAAATGGATTGAAATAGAGTTCAAAAGGATATAAAACTCATACTTTTTTGCAAGAAAAAAAGAATATGTCATTTTAAGTGTTAAAAAATGTCATTCTTTTTGCACGCATACAACAGGAATGTATCTGATGCTTGCATTTCTGAATCAGAAGTATAAGAAATACCCAACAGAGGAAGAAAACTTTATCGTCTTAAAGAATATAATCCAGTTGAATCAGTATGAGATCAGAGACAATGCTGCCTGCTTTGCTACAATGCCGGGTTCCTCTGTCATAGTAAGGGAGCACAACAGGGAAACCAACAAAGATACATATTATACCTGTGCCGATGAGGGATACCAGGAGCAGTTTGAGAAAGCGCTGCAGAACCAGGCAGGGATGGCCGGGTTTTCAGAACCGGATGTGAGAAGCATCAGGGTATGTTCCGTGGAAGGCCGTAAAATAGTGGTCAAACATTATGGTGTGTATATTGACGCGTCAATCGCGGAATTTGTGATAGCCGCTCCGCATTATCTATTGCAGCATTTCTATTTAAATGGAGTCTGCGGAAGGAAAAGTATGGGTTTCGGGATGATTGAATATAAGGGAGGAGTGGCGGATGATGGAAGGGTTTACAGAGCATCTGGAGGCGAATGACTGGAAAGATTCTGCTGCGATCGTCGGACTGATCAGATTTTTTGAGTTTTCAGGCATATCTTATAATCGTACTGAAATATTTAATGAAGATGGCTATGGATTTGGACAGGAATACAGGGAAGGATTTGACATTCTCAAATTCAATGCCGAAGAGATCACGGAGGAAAGGCTGACAGAGTTTATTGAGAGTTATTTTTATGATGAGATGCATCATTGCAGTGTCGAAGAAGTATTGAGCAGATCTGAGTGGTCGGAGAAAGAGATTGAGTTTGTTAATAAGAAGATGACTGCAAATACAGTGATGAAGAAGGTTTTTGCCAGGCAGAAGTTTGACGGTACGAACAAAGAGACCATACTGGACCTTATACAGAATAATCGCAGTATGATCGTGAAGGAAACTTACAGGAATAAGACGAATTTATACAGGAATTTCTGTAATGAAAATGTTTTTCAACACCCGGCAGGTGATACTGTCCGGCTGCGGGGATATTATGTGGATTTTGCAAAAAAAGGGAAATCCGTTTCGTACCGCCATGATACAAGATTGTTTCGATCGTCGGACAGTGCGTATTATGATTTTATTCCCTTTGCATTTTCTATTGGACGGGAGTCCTTTTTTATAAATGACAATTATTCGATCGAGCAGCTGTATCACACGAATAAGATGTTGAGAGAAAAATGCGAGGCGCAGAAGCAGAAGAGCGGGCCGGGAAGCCCGGATATCAGGAAAGTATTATTTGAAAATATTATCTATGCGGCGGACTTTATTGATTTTGATGTGGAGATCATCAAGAAGGATATCGAAAAGCCCTATTTTGAAACTTTCTTTTTGAGAAAGGACAGTATCGATATTTTCAGGGAGATCAAGAAATACGATATTTTTTGTTGGACGATCCGCAGGGGAGAAAGGACTGTTTCCATACAGGAGAATGTAACAGACGCGATCAGTAATCTGCAGCTTATGGATGGGTTGATTGAATTTTTACTCAGAGAAGATGTGCAGGAAGGCAGTGGACGTTATGTCGGATTGATAAGGAGGATCGTCGATCTGAATGCTCTGATCCGCAGGAAGGTGTATGACGGAGGTGAGAATATGAATAAGGGAATGCGCAGCGCATATGCAGGCGCCGAGAACGCGGTAAAGGTTCTGACGAGCAGAAATCAGAAGAATAAAATCAACTCTTACAGAGCAAAGTTATTGAGTGCCCTGGTCTTTAACGATCATAACAGATTTTCGGAAATATTGCTTAGTTTGTCTAATTTTACGGATGTGTATTTCCCGTTTGCCTATGATTTGTTTGAAGATTTTGAAGCGAATAAAGAGGTAGCCTATACTTTTGTCAATAATTTCAACGATTATCCGCGGGAGAAGGCAGAAGAGGAAACAAAGGACGAATAGCTGTAAACAGAGAGGGAGAGGGTTATGGATCGGAAGACAATTACATTAACTGTTGTGGCAAATATGACATCAAATTATTCGGAGAATCTGGGAAACATCGGGAGTGTACAGAAGGTTTACCGAAGGGGGCATGTATATGCCATCCGCAGCCGGGAAAGTCTGAAAAATGCGATTATGGTACAGAGCGGCATGTATGACGACCTTGTGACGACGGTAGACGGTGCTACACAAAAACAGGCAACTCCAGAGAGAAATGCGTCCAATAACAGAGCACTGGAAGGCGGCTACATGACAACTGGAAAGGATACTTATATACGTAACAGTTCCTTTTATTTAACGGATGCCGTGGCTTGTGAGCCATTTGTGAATGAAACGCGTTTTCATAATAACCTGTATCTGGCCGGTAACTATGCCAGAGCAAACGGATTGAACCTGCAGAAGGATGCAGGCAGAGCAGGACTGATACCCTATCAATATGAATATGATAAATCCCTGCGTGTATACAGCATAACGATCGATCTGGATATGATCGGCAGAGATCCTAATTTTACGGAGGAAGAGGCGACGGGAGAAGAGAAGGCAGCGAGAGTGAACAGCCTGCTCAGTGCAGTAGAGAATCTCAGCCTGATCGTAAGAGGTAATCTGGATAATGCAGAGCCGGTGTTTGTTGTGGGAGGATTTTCTGACAGAAAAACGCATTATTTTGAAAATGTTGTGAAGGTATTAGAAGGTAAACTTGTGTTGTCGGAAGATCTGATTCAGAAACTGCAGCAGGGATATTCTTCGGCATTGCTTCGTGGCCATAATTTCGACAATGAAGATGAGATTGTTGAGAAACTGCATCCGACCGGGGTTGCGGCTTTCTTTGAAACACTGCGCAGTCAGGTGAAGGAATATTACAGCGTGTAGAAGTATTATTTAAGGACGGAGGAAAAGGGGCGCAGATGAGTAAAGATGCAATAAGATTTATTCTCCATCAGTCCAGTGCCAATTATCGTAAGCCTGAAACATATGAGAACAAGATGACATATCCGCTGCCGCCATTTTCGACAGTGATCGGAGCAATCCATAAAGCCTGCGGGTATACAAGTACCCATAAGATGGACGTCAGCATTCAGGGCAGATATGCTTCTATGGGCAGGCGGTTGTATCGTGATCTGAATTTTATGAATTCCACTTTTGATGACAGAGGCATACTGGTAAAAATGACCAATGAGAGTATGCTCAGTACTGCTTTTGTAAAAGTCGCAGAGGCCAAAAAGCAGGGAAGCAGTTTTGAAAAAAGTGAAGATATTAAGGTGATCGATCAGGCGCTTTTGAAAGAATATCAAAAGCTGAAAGTGCTGGGAAGAGAAATTCAGCAGATGAAGAACGAACGATTAAAACCCGAGCTGGAAAGATTGAAAGCAGAAAAGAAGAAACTTTCCGGCCGTAAGAAACAGCTGGATAAACGTTCCGTGGAATACGAAGCTGTCAGAAGAGAGGAAGAGGAAATACAGGATAAGATAAGGAAGACAGAAAGGGAGTTTTCTGAGTATGAGCAGAATGCTTTTTCCATTCCCTATTCTCGTTTTCGGGTTGTCACAGCCTCGGTCAAGCAGTATGAGATTTTATATGACATTGACCTTATTATTCATGTCACGTCAGACGACAGGCAGACAATGGAGGATATTTTTCACAATGGCTATAATATGACAGCACTGGGGAGAAGCGAAGATTTTGTTACGATAGAGAGTGTGGATCGGGTTACGCTTTCCACAGGATATGAGGAGGAACTGTCCTGCGACTGTTCGGCATATGTGGACATTACAAATGTGAGAAAAGAGAAAATCTTTACGAGAGATCGTGATCAGCGTTTTCCGGCAATCGGGACGAAATATGCAATGCCGAAATTATATGCAATTAATGAAAACGGACAAAGAGAGTTTGAGCTAAAGAATGTACTGTATGTATCCAGATTCCATGCGGCTGATTTTACACAGGAGGATGGGATTTATGTGGATTACAGGGAAGACGGCAGTTACTATATTGTAAATTTTGTGTAGAGTAAGGGCACGATTCTGCAATAGAATTGTGCCTGTTTACTTTTTTATATTGCCGGCCCTGGAGCAGGTAGGTGATATGGCTGTGTACAATAAGTTATAGTAAACGAAATTTCTGATGTTGTTTACTATAGCAGAGAAAGGATGTTAAACCATGTATGATATTGATAATCAGGAAAATCTGTTCGCGTTTGAAAGGAAAGAAATGGTGAAACAGTATGCGAAAAGTGGCGGTATTACAATAGAAGAACATAACCGTGCGCTGAAAGAAAGAGCGGACATCTTATTGACAATGGAATATATCGGCAAAGAAATCCATGAGTTGTTGTGCAGAGCCTGTGACTATCATGATCTGGGAAAAGCGAATCCCAGAATGCAGGAACGGTTACAGAACCATAAACTGCGATTTGAACCGGACCGGGAGATTCCGCATAATATCCTTTCTATGTATCTGATTCCCAAAGAACCGCTTCCGGAATATTATCTAATGCTGTTTGTGGTCGGATTTCATCATGATTATGGAAATGTATTTCAAATCCTGCAGAGTACAGAAAAGCAGTGTCTGGCTAAAGAGCTGCTTGCTGCATGGAAATGTGCCAGTACTCCGGGGTTTAAAGTGATCAAGGGCATGAAGCGGATTGAGGCAGACAAGGACCTGCGGAAGAAGTTGATCCTTGTCAAAGGACTTCTGCACAAATGTGATTATTCTGCAAGCGGCAATACAGAGATAGAATATCCGAATGATTTCCTGACGGATAAGCTGGAATCCTTTTTTCAAAAGAATCATTATGAATTGAACGAAATGCAACAGTTCTGCCGGAATCACGAAAGTGAAGATATCATGCTTGTGGGGCAGACCGGTATGGGAAAGACAGAAGCGGCGCTGCTTTGGATTGGAGATCATAAGGGATTTATTCTGCTTCCGGTAAAAACGGCTATTAATAAGATGTATGACAGGATCAGAGAGGATATTTTAGAAGGAGATGAGAGCAACTCTGAAAAGCGGATCGGATTGCTGCATTCAGACGCAATTCCCAAATTACTGGAAAACTATGCAAACGAGAAGCCGGATTATACAGAGATGGATGTGATTGAGTATAACAGGCAAAGCAGGCAGTTGGCCATGCCGATCACGGTATCGACGATAGATCAGTTGTTTGATTTTATTTTTAAGTATCAGACATATGAATTGAAACTTGCGACGTTGTCCTATTCAAAAGTGGTAATTGATGAAATTCAGATGTATGGGGCCGATCTGCTGGCTGATCTTATTTTCGGTCTGAGGATGATTCGAGAATTGGGAGGGAAGGCCGCGATCACGACTGCGACGCTGGCGCCTTTTGTCAAAGATCTGATTGAAAAGGAAGTCGGTAAGTTTACATATGGCGTGTTTTGCAATAAAGAGCAGGTCAGGCATAAAGTAAAAATGATTCCGGCGAAGATCAATGCAGAAGATGTAGTACAGAAATTCAGACAGTGTTCCGCTGTGGAGAGTCTGCCTGAAATTGACGATGGACATAAGGCAGCATCTTCTGCTAAAGGCGGGAAAATACTGGTAATCTGTAATACGATACAGAAAGCACAGTTAATGTATCATACAATCTGTAAACTGTTGGGCGAAGAGAACAGTGAAAAAGTACATCTGTTGCATTCAAAATTTATCCGGCAGGACAGGGCAAAGAAGGAAAGAGAGATTTGTGCATGTGGCAGATATGAACATGAAGAAAATGTAATCTGGATCAGCACCTCGCTTGTGGAGGCAAGCCTTGATATTGACTTCGATTATCTTTTTACGGAATTGCAGGATATATCCTCCCTGTTGCAGAGACTGGGAAGAGTAAACAGAAAAGGGAAGAAGGCGATTGAGGGCTATAACTGCTATATATACATCGAAATTGATGAAAAATATCTGGAAGAATCATTTTCATCAAAGAAGAAATATACGGGAAACAGTTCTGCTTTTATTGACAGGGATATTTTTGAATTGTCCAAGATGGCACTTATAGAAACACTTGAAAACTCGACGGATGGTAGTTTGACGGAGGGCAGCAAAATTGAGATGCTGGACAAGTATTTTACAATGGAAAGACTGTCGAACACTAATTATATGAGAAAGTACAGAGAGCAGATGAAAAAGCTACAGGAAATCATCTGGTATGAGCTGGATATTAAGGATGTCAAAGTCAGAGATGACATTTATACAAGGGACGTTATCCCATACGATATCTATAGTCTCCACAGGGAAGAAATCGAAGCAAGTGCTGAAAAAATGTGTTCCAGAAAAACTGATATTATTCAGAAAATAAAAGAACGTAATCATATCATGCAGTATACGGTTTCTGTGCAGGACCATATTGTAGGAAAATATCATAAAGCAATTCGTAAAGGGATGGCAGTAAGACGGCAAGGGCCTTTGAAAATTGGACCGTATGCAAAAATAGAAGTAATTGATTGTTATTATGATGATCGGGTGGGGGTTCAGGAAAAACATTTTGAGCCAGTTCCTGATGAGCCTATCTTTGTATGATTTGCATAAGAGGAATGGACAGAGAGGACAGTGCTGGGTGCCGATCGTAGGTGGGATGGTGTAGCGATGGTGCGTTGGAGTTCGGTGTTGCCTGAACTTATTGTCGACCTCCAGTGGTGTCAAAAGGACGGCAGGTCGACAAGTGAGATTGGAGAAGAAAAAGTCCTGAATTAGACGCGGTTTGAAGGCATGAATGATTTTAAGAAGATGTTGTTATGTGATGAAAAATGTTATAAAATCTAAATTATAAGATGGGTAGACAAAATAGGAAGGGGAGATGGTGGATTTATGCGGTGTTTTTTGTGACGGGTAGATATAGCAACAGAATGGAATTTAAAGGAGGAAGAATACAAAGAACTGGAAGCCGCCGGGGAAGAGTAGATATAGCAACAGAATGGAATTTAAAGTGGCCTGCGTCATACGTATAGTGTTTTCACTGATATGGTAGATATAGCAACAGAATGGAATTTAAAGTTGTAAAATAAAACGCAAGATT
>VSOD01000216.1 GCA_009774655.1 Lachnospiraceae bacterium | reverse complement strand
CCTTCTGCCCCAGCAGCACTTCCGCCGCCGTGAAGGTATGCGCGTCGTCCCCCAGAGAAAAGACCTTCGGCGTAGAACCGGTGGCCACGATCACCGTATCGTAACCGCCGTCCAGCGCTTCCTTCGCCGTCACCTCATGGTTCAGCTGTACCGGCACGTTCAGCTTCTGCAGCTGTACCGCATACCATTTCGCCAGCGCAATGTCGTCTTCCTTGAACTCCGGCGCACCGCCCGGTAACAGATTACCGCCCAGCTGCGTTCCCTTCTCGAAAAGCGCCGGCTTATGGCCTCGCAGCGCCAGCACCCTTGCCGCCTCGCAGCCGGCAACGCCGCCGCCCACGATCATAACCTTTTTCGCCTTAAGGATCGGCTCATAGACCGTCACCCGCTCTCTTGCCGCCTGCGGGTTGACCGCACAGTTGATCATGGAATACTCCTGGATCCTGCCCATACAGCCTTCATGGCAGGAGATGCAGGGCCGGATCTCATCCCGCCTGCCGGCACGCAGCTTATTCACATAATCCGGGTCCGCCAGCAGCGGCCGCCCCAGGCTGATGATATCGCAATCCCCGTTTTCCAGAGAAGCAAGCGCCATATCCGGGTCGTCCATGCGTCCCGCACACAGCACGGGCACGTCCACCACTTCCTTCACCATCTTACAGTAAGTCCGGAAAAGCCCCTTCTCCTGATACATCGGCGGATGGTTCCACCACCATGCGTCGTAAGTGCCAACGTCCGTATCCAGCGCGTCATAGCCGTAGGAAGCTAAAAGCTTCGCCGCCTCTAAGCCCTCCTCGATATCGCGGCCCTTTTCCTCGAACTCTTCTCCCGGCAGGGCGCCCACCCGCCAGTCCTTGATCATGCTCTTTACGCTGAAACGAAGCGCCACCGGGAAATCCTGTCCGCAGCGGGACTTGATCTCCTCCACCACTTCTCTCGCAAACCGCAGCCTGTTCTCCAGTGAACCGCCATACTCGTCCGTGCGCAGATTGAACATGGAGATGGCGAACTGATCCAGCAGATACCCCTCGTGTACCGCATGAATCTCCACACCGTCAAAGCCTGCGCGCTTCGCATTGTAAGCCCCGTCACCGAAAGACTTCACGATACTGTGAATCTCCTCCACCGTCAGCGCCCGACAGGTCTTGTCAAGCCACCTGTGCGGAATCTCCGAAGGAGCCACCGGCGGAAATTCTCCCAGATTCGTGGGAATCGTCACACGCCCGAAGCCGCCCGACATCATAAGGAAGATCTTACTGCCGTAGGCGTGCACCCGCTCCGTCATCTCCCGTCCCGTGCGGATAAAGTGCACCGGATTGTAGGTGGAATTGGGGCAGTTCGGCATACTCGGCTTCTCCACCTCACAGTCGGAAAAGGTAACTCCCGTGATGATCAGGCCGGTGTCTCCCTTTGCCCGCTCCACATAGTAATCAATGCCCCGCTGGTTAAAACCGCCTTCCGAGTCCGAAAGCCCCAGCGGACCCATAGGCGCCATGGCAAAGCGGTTCTTGATGGTGAGCGAACCGATCTTCACCGGTGTAAAAAGTTTCTCATACATGCTGTAACCCTCCTGTTCGTAATATTTTCTCAACCTCTATGCGTTCTCACGGCCTTTGCAGTAAATGCAAAGACCTGGGCTGAACTGTTACATATTTTTTACTATAAGAAAATATTACCACCGGCCGGCCCGGTCCACTATCAACGAAACCCTATCACCTGCCAACAATCCTTTTATACGATGCCCTGCACCAGCTCCAAAATCCCCTTCTCTTCCTTTCTCTCTTCCCGCACAACAACGGAAATCTTCCACGGCAGCGAATCCGAAAGCCCGATCATCCGCAGGCCGTCCCGTTTGATCTCGTCCCTGTGAATATCGACCACGATCCCCAGCCCGATCTTTTCCTTGCAGAAACGATAGATCAGCTGTCCCTCCATGGTCTTTACTACAATATCCGGTGCAAACCCGAAATCCCGGCACCGCTCCACCAGACTGTGATAGCAGGAGAATTTTTCATTCAGTGAGATCAACGGCTCCCCCTGCAGGTCCTGCACGGACAGACTCTCCCGCCCGTAAAGCGGATGCCCCTCATAGACCAGCACGGACAGCTGAATGCGAAACAGCTCCTTCACCCACAGTTCCCGGCTGCCCACCTGCCCGATCACGAACCCGACATCCAGCTCTCTTTTCAGCACTTTGTCGATCACATCCTGATTCGAGGCTTCCTCCCACTGAATCGTCATCGTCGGACAACGTTTCTTATACGCTTCCAGCTTCTGCAGCGGGAACACGTTCAACACCCCGCAGGAAAACCCGATCTCCATCCTGCTGCCCCGGTTCCGAAACCGCCGGATCCCGGTCTCCAGCGCATCCAGCTCCTGTAGCAGCGTGCGGCTGTTCTCATACAGATAAACGCCGCTGTCCGTGGGCAGCATCCCGCCCGGCGTGCGCGTAAACAATTCCGTGTCCAGATCCGTCTCCAGATTATGGATCACCCTGCTCAATCCCTGCGGTGTGATAAAAAGCTGCTTCGCCGCCTTATTGACGCTCTTTTCCTCGTATACCCGTAAAAACGCTCTCAGATCCTTTGTGTCCATTCTCCCCACACCTATTTCACGTGTTTCATTTCCTGATATTTTCGCACCAGACTGTCCCTCGGCTCGATCTTCTTCCCAATTCCATATTCATATACTGTCGTCCAAAGCTCATCCGCCTCCATCCACTCTACCACCTGCAGCGCACAAAACAACGTGATCTCCTCATTTCTGTGTCTGGAATTCTGGAAGAAAAACTCTATCCCGGAAGCTGGTTCCGCCAGTTCGATCGCCGTCATCAGGACCATCTCGCATAAGCAGTTGATCTCATCATCCAGCTGGTATGTGCTGTCATACTTTTTCAGTCCGCCCAGCTTCTTTTTTCTCTCATCGATCAGCTTCCCCGCCTCTTCAATCGCCATATACTTTACGTCGCTGGTTTTCAACTCATCAAGCAGTACGTTTAACTGATAAATTTGCAGGGCTTCTCTGCTCAATCCCCCACTTACCGCATCATTCAACAGTATAGCTATCTTCTCCCGGGAATACCCGTTGCAGAACCATTTCTTCACCACCAGTCGAAACAGCTCCGGCTGTTCCCATCCCACAGAGCGGAACGCGTCATCCGTGGAAAAAAGGTAGTAATTGCATGCCGTACACAGCATACGATATAAGTCAGACAACAGCCGCGCCGATTTATCACAATTCTCGTCTTCCGCCGGGATCTTCTCCAATGCCTTAATATAATTCTTAACCAGAAACCGCCACTTGGGTCTCTGATTCTTGGGAATCACCCGATTTGGCGCAAAATAATTCTGGGCATAGGCATTCTCCAAAAATACCGGAATCTCCTGCTCCAGTTTCTCGAAACTTATCGTATCTTTCTTCGCCACGCTCCTGGCATCTTCCCCTGCCAAAACGCCCTGAATGATCAGGTCTACCTCCTCTTTTTGGCCTTTTGTAAATTTTTTATAGCTTTCCGCAAAAGCTTTTTCCAACAGCTCTCTGTCCGCCGCTTTTATCAACTCCCTGAATTCCTGTATCTTCATTGGTGCACCCTCCCAAACTGACTAGTATCTGCCGCCGTTTCTTTTGTTCCTGCTTTCTGCAGGCGTTTCTTCGTTCACGCTTCCTGCAGGTATTCCTTTTATGCTCATTTCCCGCAGCGGTTCTCTCTTTCCTGAACCCGACGATCCTGTTTTATTGTATCATGAACGCTTTGGCACAACAACATGAAATCTCTTACCTGCCAGATCATAAATCAAGCCCCGTTGACAGTAATCCTATGATATAATTTCTAAGGAAAGTATCAGATTCAGAATAAACAGAAAGGTATCGTGAAAAATTTGAATGACCAATTTATCCGACAGATCATCATAGACTGGAACAAAATAGAAACACACAGCTATCTGAGAAAAATCCCGGCCCTCTGCGAACTGGACAGACTGGAATTCACGCGGCCTGTCACCTTTTTTGTGGGGGAGAACGGCAGCGGAAAGTCTACGCTTCTGGAAGCGATCGCCGTCGCCTATGGTTTTAATCCCGAAGGCGGCACGAGAAACTATAATTTCTCCACCTACGACTCCCACTCCGGCCTCCATGAAGCCATCACCATAGCCAAAGGCTACCGCCGGGCGCGGGGCGGCTATTTCCTGCGGGCGGAGAGCTTCTATAATGTGGCCACCAAAGAAGAAGACTATGCCGACGCAGACCACCCCTCCGAGCATTATCACGAGAAATCCCACGGTGAGAGCTTCCTTGCCCTTGCCCAGAAGCGGCTCAATCCCGACGGCGTCTATATCTTCGACGAGCCGGAAGCAGCCCTCTCGCCACAGCGCCAGCTGACACTGCTGATGGAGATCTGCAACTGTGCCAAAAGCGGTTCCCAGTTCATCATCGTCAGCCATTCCCCGATCCTGTTAAGTATCCCCGGCGCCGAGATCCTGACTTTCGACGACGGGCCGGTGCATCCCTGCACCTATGAGGAGACGGACAGCTATCAGATCACGAAGATGTTTATTGACAACCGGGAACAGATTCTGCAGCGGCTGATCAGATAATAAGCGCGCATTTCACACCTGTAAATCCGTTCCAGACATACCACTATAATAGCCATTTTCACACCAGCCCAAAATTGTATCTCAAAAAGAACATCCAGAATTCCTTATGGATGCGCCAAACGCCCAAATCCACAATAAGAATAAATTGACAGAGCAAATTCTTCCTCACAAATACACTAAACAATCAATCGGGGCTGCTGCAAAACCAAAGTTTTACAGCAGCCCCTGTTTATAGCTGTCTCACCGGAAATCTACTTAATATTCAACTTCGCAAACAGCTCCCCAAGACTGGTCCCCAGACTCTCGCCGGAGCCGTACTGTTTCACATCAATCTTCTCTACCTCTTCTGCCTGCTGCTCTTCCAGCGCCTTCATACTCAGCGAAATCTTGCCGTTATTCGTATTCAACACTTTGACCTTAACCTTGTCTCCAACCTTAAGCACCTCGGACGGCTTCTTAATTCTTCTCTGGCTGATCTGTGAAATGTGCACAAGGCCGCTCAATCCGTCTTTCAGATCTACGAATGCACCATACGTCTGCAGGCTTTCTACCGTGCCTTCCATAACGGTTCCCGGTACGAGCATCGCCACCTTGTGGTCATGCTCCTCTCTGGCCTTCTCCCGCAGGACTTCTCTTGCCGACAGCACCAGTTTCTCCTTCTCTCTGTCTACCGTGATGACCCTGACCTCCAGCGTTTTTCCCTTATATTCTTCAAGATTCTCCACATAAGACAGCGACAGATGAGAAGCCGGAATAAATCCGCGGATACCTTCCAGATAGGCAACCACTCCCGCATTCACAACCTCACTTACCTTGACAGCGATCTCTTTCTTCTCCTCCAGATAACCGGTCAATACATCCCATGCAAGTACCGCGTTCGCTTCTTTTCTTGAGAGCAGGATGTTCCCCTGTCCGTCATCCATTTTCACCACAGAAGCCTCGATCACATCACCCTCGTGCACATCCGCCATCACAGAAAATCCCGGATCATTGCTCATATCCGCTGCTTTGATGATACCCTGCGTATAATACTTGAGATCCAGCGTGACCTCTTCCTCATTCACTCCGATCACCGTACCCTTGATCACATCGCCTTCCTGAATTTTGCGGAAAGATGCTTCCAGTTCTTTTTCATAGTCTTTCATTGTCTCTTCCATAATCTGTGTCCCCCATGTATTCTGTTTGATCGTGTCAGGCTCTGCCGTATAACAAAATATCTGCCGGCCCGACGGTTTCAGTATAGCACATTTTATGAAAACAAGCCAATCATTTACTATTTCCAGCTAAAATTTCTAATTATGTCCGTGACTGTTCATGGTCAATGTCAGTTAGGTAAGTAGAATGACTCTGCCGGAAAGTGGCTTTTGACTATTTTCCTGTGCAAGAGGTACAGGGAATACGAGATATCCCTTCGTGTCCTGCGTTTTCCCATCAGGAACGGCACCTTTGAAAGCATCATAACTAATCTTCCTGAAAATGAATTTCATGCGGCTGCATTCGGGAGAGGAACCGCTTCATAAAAAACTTTTACTCCTTTCCATACGATACCTCTTCCGCCACCATGCTCACTTCCGGTTCAAATGAATATACAACATCACTCTTCCTTTTTTATTTCTCGAACAATACTGTTCCAAGCATGTCCATAATCTGTTTCATCATATCCGGCTCTTTAAACATACGAACAAAGAACTCCTCATTTTGTTCATAGCGGCTCGCCGCCATATTTGGAAAATCTTTCTCGAAAAGCAGCATAAAAGTCTTTAAATCATTATTCTGTGCATATCCATGCCACTTATCCTGCGCTTCATAATCGCTTTCAATCTGTAAAAGGACTTTATCCATCTCAGTAAAACTTCACGGCAAAAGCGCTCTACTACCTGTTTTTCGCTGGCTGTTCCATATATTTTCTCATAACGCTCCCACTGTTTTGGCTGGCTGATTTTTATAAATTTCAGAAAAGTTTCTGTATCCAATGCCAGCTTACGATCAAATTTGCGCGGATCACCTTTCTCATAGTCGCCCTCAGTAATAAGATATTCTTCTATATCCTGTTCAAAACGTTTTTCCTTTATATCAAAGTCTGACATGGATTGTTCCTCCTAAGTGTTTTTGTGTTTTAATTAATTTTCTTCACTGTGCATTTGCTCACTTCGCTTTTCTTTCTGCTGTAAATAAAACATAGTTTTTTGTATTTCGATTTCTTTTCGCAATTCTTCATATGAGATTGTCGACACGTTGTGTCGACAATCTGGGGAAACTCTTTATAAAAGCGCAGACAGTGATAAAGATTACTGCGATCATAACCTTTTCCATACTGCGCAGTCAGCTCTTTGGATAATTTTTTAATGATATTGGCACCGTACTCAGCGCGATCTGAACCGTCAATTTCTTCTTCAGATATCCGGTATCCAATCAGCCAGTTTCTTTGTGACAAGATTGTGTCTACTGCATGGTAGGCTTGCCGTTGGGAAGTTTCTATAATATTTTGTATATCCGATAATATATTACCCGATTTTTGATATGCTCTCATAATATCAGTATTTTCAGTTTTTATAAGTTCATGGTGTTAGTCAATATCTGTGTTGGTATTGCATTATAACGTCACCAGTCGGTAGTTGCGCACATCCTTTACACTGT
>VSOD01000215.1 GCA_009774655.1 Lachnospiraceae bacterium | reverse complement strand
ACCGTATAGTGCGTGATCCCCTGATGGCGCCCGAGAACCTGTCCCTGTGCCGTCACAAAATTCCCGCTTCCCGGCACCCGTTCCCCGGCCTCCCGCTCGATAAAGGCCGCGTGATCATGATCCGGTATAAAGCATATCTCCTGGCTGTCCGGCTTGTAGGCCACCGCAAGCCCTTCCCGCCCGGCAATGTCCCGTATCTGCTCTTTCGTATATTCTCCTACAGGCATCAGCGTGCGGGCCAGCTGCTCCTGCGTCAGACTATAGAGGGCATAGGTCTGGTCCTTCTTATCCGTCACACAGCTGCGCACCGCATACCTGCCTTCCGGCGTCCTTGCGATCCGCGCATAGTGGCCCGTCGCAATGTAGTCCGCCCCGATCCCCAGGCTCCGCCGAAGCAGCGACTCCCATTTCACATAGCGATTGCAGGCGATACAGGGATTCGGCGTCCTGCCTGCCAGATATTCGTCCACGAAATAGTCGATCACCCGGCACTTGAACTCTTCCCTGAAATTCATCACGTAATGCGGAATGTCAAGCTGTCCGGCCACTCTTCTGGCGTCCTCCACCGCGCTCCATCCGCAGCAGCCCCCGTTCTCTTCCTGCTCATTTCCGGCGTTCTCCTGCCAGATCTGCATCGTGACCCCTATCACCTCATAGCCCTGTTCTTTTAAAAGGTACGCCGCCACGGAAGAATCCACTCCGCCGGACATCCCCACTACGACTTTTTTCTTTTCCATCATAAGATTCCTTTCCCAATTCTTCCCGCACTGTTCTTCTCACCCCACTCCGCGCATAAACTAAAACCATATCTGATCGCGAAAATGGTGTACTATGAAACGAAACTGGAATACTCCTCTCGTAACCGGAACTGTCATCCTGACCTTAACGGGCCTGCTCAGCCGCTTTATCGGCTTCTTCTACCGCATTTTCCTCTCCAACGCCTTCGGCGCCGAGGGCATGGGCATTTATCAGCTGATCGCACCGGTGCTGGCGCTCTCTTTCGCCCTCACCGCTTCCGGCATTCAGACTGCCATCTCCAAATACGTGGCCAGCGAAACAAGCACCCACGATTACCATACTTCCTTCCGCACTCTCTGGGCCGGCTTCCTGATGGCCATGGCATTATCGTTGGCCTGCGCCCTTGGTATCTATCTGTACGCCGACGGCATCGCCGTGGCCTACCTGATGGAGCGCCGGACCGCGCCGCTGCTGCGCATTATCGCCCTATCCATTCCCATGGCGACGGTACACTCCTGCATTAACGGCTACTTCTACGGTATCCGCAGGACTGCCATTCCGGCCTTCTCCCAGCTGGCGGAGCAGGTCTTCCGGGTCGGCTCCGTCTACCTGATCTATTACTTTTTCAGACAGCATGATATGCAGCCTACGATCAGCTTCGCCGTAGCCGGACTGGTGATCGGCGAGAGTGCCTCCATGATCGTATCCGTCGTCGCAATCCTTGCCCGGGCGCACCATGTCTTTCCTGCCCGCGACAGACGTCTTCCCGGCGCTCCTGCTCTGTCCTCCTACCGGCGTATCTGCGGCCGTCTGTTGCAGCTGGCAGTACCTCTGTCCGCCAACCGTCTGGTACTCAACCTGCTGCAGAGCATAGAGGCGATCTACATACCCAATAAACTGATGGCCTACGGCTTAAACAACGCCGACGCTCTGGGCGTTTACGGCGTGCTGACCGGAATGAGTCTGCCCCTGATCCTGTTCCCCTCGGCCATCACCAATTCCATCTCCGTCCTGCTGCTGCCCATCGTCTCCGAAGCGGATGCCAGCGGCAACACGGGCGCGGTCAAACGTGCCATCGTAACCTCCATCCGTTGCTGCCTCCTGCTGGGATTCGGCTGCACCGCCCTGTTCCTGCTGCTCGGACGCCCTGCGGGCCGGCTGCTGTTCCACTCCGAACTGGCAGGCAGCTTTATCCTCACGCTCAGCTTTATCTGCCCCTTCATGTACATCGCCAGTACCCTGGGCAGTATCCTGAACGGCCTCGGCAAGACTGCCCAGACCTTCCTCTACAGCGTAGTCAGCCTCCTGCTCCGGCTGCTTTTCGTCTTCATCGCGATTCCCCGCTACGGCATCAAGGGGTATCTTTGGGGTATGCTCGCCAGCCAGATGCTGCAGACCCTTTTGTGCACGGTGTCCGCCCTGCATATCTCCCACAGATCACAGATGCGATAAAGTCTTGCAGTTCCCAACTTAATATACTATAATATACATGTTTTTGCCATAAAAAAGTTTATTTGACCTGAAGGAGTATACTGATATGTCATTTCATTTTGTAGCCAAACTACCGTCCCCGGACGAGATCCGGGAACAATTTCCGGTTCCGGAGCACCTCACGCAGATCAAGCACAGACGCGACGCCGAGATCCGTGACGTCATCACCGGAAAAAGCAATAAATTCCTGGTCATCATCGGCCCCTGTTCTGCCGATAACGAGGACGCCGTCTGCGATTATGTCAGCCGGCTCGCCCGCATCAACGAAAAGGTGCAGGACAAGCTGATCCTGATCCCCAGGATCTACACGAACAAGCCCCGCACCACCGGCGAGGGCTACAAAGGGATCGTCAGCCAGCCGGACCCGGAGAAAAAACCCGACTTTATGAGCGGCCTGATCGCCATGCGCAAGATGCACATTCACGCCATCGAGGTATCCGAGATGACCGCCGCCGACGAGATGCTCTACCCCGACAACTGGGGATATGTGGAAGATATCCTCTCCTACGTGGCCATCGGCGCCCGTTCCGTGGAGGACCAGCAGCACCGCATGACCGTCAGCGGCTTTGACGTGCCTGCCGGCATGAAAAACCCTACCAGCGGCACCCTCTCCGTCATGTTGAACTCCATCTATGCGGCGCAGCACTCCCACTCTTTTATCTACAGAGGCTACGAAGTCAACACCGGCGGCAACCCGCTGGCTCATGCGGTACTGCGCGGCTCCGTGAACAAACACGGCCGCAGCCTGCCCAACTATCACTATGAGGATCTGGACATGCTCTGTTCGCTGTATAAAGAGTACGATCTGGTGAATCCGGCCTGCATCATCGACGCCAACCACAACAACTCCAACAAGCAGTTCGATCAGCAGATCCGGATCGTCAAGGAAGTACTGCACAGCCGGAAGCTGAACCGCGACATTCATACGATGGTAAAAGGCGTTATGATCGAGAGCTACATCGAGGAAGGCTGCCAGAAGATCGGAGAAGGTATCTACGGAAAATCCATTACCGATCCCTGTCTTGGCTGGGAGGCATCCGAGAGACTGATCTACGATATTGCAGACTATGAATAAGCTGCCCTGCTGCCCGTATTTCCGGCAAATGCGCACTTGTTCCGTTCTTTCAAAGACAAAAACAGAGCAGGTAGAATCGGCCTGCTCTGTTTCTGTTTTTACTTGTCTACCCTCTTGGGTGCGCCTTCGCATACACCTCTCTGATATGACTGTGATTCATATTCGCATAGATCTGGGTCGTGGAAATATCCGAGTGCCCCAGCATCTCCTGTACGCTCCTGAGATCGGCACCATTCTCCACCAGATGGGCCGCAAAAGAATGGCGCAGCGTGTGCGGTGTGATATCGGCCTTGATCCCGGCCTTCTTCGCATAATATTTGATCAGCTTCCAAAAACCCTGCCTGCTCATGGGCTGCCCGGAACAGTTGGCAAAGAGGACATCCGAAGTCTTGTTCTCCAGCATGGCATCCCTCGTGCCTTCCAGATATCTGGCCAGCGCATTTCTGGCCGCCGCCCCGAAAGGAATGATCCGCTCCTTGGTGCGGTCCCTGCAGAGGATGACGCCCAGCTGCATATTGACGTCGGAAATACGCAGGGTAATCAGTTCCGTCACCCGGATGCCCGTAGCATACAGAAGCTCCAGCATCGCCTTGTCGCGTATCTCCTTGGGCGTGTCGCCCGTCGGCTGCTCCAGCAGCCTGATCACTTCCTCCGGCGACATGATCTCCGGAACCTTCTTCCCGATCTTCGGCGCTTTAAGCTGCTCCGACAGATCTTCCGCCACACACCCCTCCTGCAGCATGAAATGATAAAAAGCCTTCAGCGACGCAATATTTCTGGAAACAGTGGCCGCCGCGAATTTATTGTCTTCCAGATATTTAACATAATCCCCCAGATCCTGTGAAGAAACTGCCGACACTTCGCATATCCCGCGCTCAGCCATAAAATGACGCACTTTATCCAGGTCTCTTTTGTACGACATTTCGGTGTTTTTCGAAGTGCCTTTGACATTATGTAAATACGTTATAAATGTTGTTATCTCTTTTTCCATGTAGCCGGAAATCCTTCCCCCATATCGTCTTTATGTAAATCATATAAGACGTCTGCCTATCATTATAAGCAGATTCAAGAAGAAAAGCAAATGGAAATTTCCCAGATTTTACGGGCTTTTCAGACATTTTGCAGACAAAACACAACATATCGTCAGCGCAGAAATTTATGTCTACTATATGTTGGTAGCATAAACGAAAAAATATTTCTAAAAAATTTTTAAAACAAACTGCAGCATTTTAGGATTAACATAACTCTCCAGAATGCATCCGACGATGATCACTGCGATGATCCCCGCCATCTGCATTCCCTTTTTCAGGTAACTCTGTCTGCCGTAGCCGCCGTAATATTCCCGCCCCATACCATGGGCATAGAGCATCCGGTTGACGCCCACCGCCCACAGAAACAGCGCCGCATATCCTGGGATCAGGAGAATGCCCTGCGGAAAGATGCCCGCCGCCATCAAAAACAGCCCCCGTATCCCGTAGCGGATCACCGCCACCGAAAGCAGACAGCCGGCAGACAGCCCCATGTAGCAGACATAGCCGCACACCGCCGGCAGGCCGATCATGGTGGTAGCCAGCAGTCCCAGCAGGCATACCGTGAACATCCTGTGCTTTAGCACATAGCCGAACAGGCCGTTTCCGTCCGGTATGCTGTTCTTAAGCCGCAGGATCATGTCCGTACCCAGTAGACTGCCCTCCCCGATCCACGTATCATACCCCAGGTTAACGATCAATATCCCTAGAAATAATCCGATGGTAAACAAATATACGATATAATAGCCGTTCTTTGCCGCTGTCTGCTGCTGCACTGCTCTCCCCACTCCCCACTTTTCACGGGCAGGCTCCTGACCTGCCGCAAGTCGCATGTCCTGTCTTCCTATAGTTAACGACATTAGAAATTTCGTTTTTGGCCTTGCAGAAGCTACCGTATATGGCTTCTGCAAGAGCCGGGAACAGAAATTTATTATGTCGTTTACTATATGTATATGTGGGCCGGTATGCCATGCAGAACAAAAAACTCTCTGAAAAAGAATCTGAGACGCAGATTAGGGAACTTTCTCTGTCAGCACAGACATCAAAGTACCATCACCAACGTCCCTGCCGTGATCAATGCCGCCCCGATCAGCGATTTGGCCGTGAAACTCTCATGCAGGAAAACAAACGCCAGCACAAGCGTGATCACGACACTCAGCTTATCGATCGGCACCACTTTGGAGACTTCGCCGACCTGCAGCGCTCTGTAATAGCAGAGCCAGGAGGCCCCGGTAGCCAGGCCGGACAGGATCAGGAACAACCAGCTTTTCTTATCAATAGAGGCAAGGCCGCTCTGTGTATTCGTCAAAAAAACCATCCCCCAGGCCATCACCAGTACTACTACCGTGCGGATGGCCGTCGCCAGATTGGAATTTACCCCCTCGATCCCCACCTTGGCCAGAATAGATGTCAGCGCCGCAAAAACCGCAGACAGTATCGCAAATACAAACCACATGATATCCGATTCCCCTTTCACCCAAACGCACCTGTTACCCATCTTTATACATGCTGTTGAACATGCTTTTATGCGTTTTTATACATACTTGCTTTTATGCATATTTGTTTTTATACATACTTGTTATGATAAGCGAGCAGTGCCGAAATCGTCTTGCCGTCCTGAATCTTACAGTCATAGATCATCTGGATCAGTTCCTCTATGTCATGGCTCTCCACATTCAAAAATTCGTCGTCGTCCAGATGCTGATGTCCTTTCTTCAGATCAGTAGCCACATAGACATCGATCTTCTCATTGCAGAAGGCTACCGTCGTATACAGAGAGATCAACAGCTCCATTCTTCCTGCAGTATAACCGGTCTCCTCCTCCAGTTCTCTGGCCGCGGCAATATCTGTCGGTTCGTCCGCACCGTTTAAACCGCCTGCCGGAATCTCCAGCGTCTCTCTTTCCAGCGCATTCCTGTACTGCCTCACCATAAGCAGTCTGCCGTCATCCTTCACGGCCACCACAGCCGCCGCTCCCTTATGGTTGATAAAATCCCATTTCGCGGTCGTACCGTTGGGAATCTTCATGGTATCCTGATAGTAATCAATGATAACGCCTTTGTGTATCAGTTCCCTGTTGATGCGCTCGTAATTATCCATATCCTCTTACCCTCCGTCAATCTGTCGATTTATACTTCTCCCATACCCCGTACAGGACTTACCTCTACGCTGTATTGTAACACAGCCCCGACAGAAAAATCAAAATTTATTGGCACTTATTTCCCGATTTCCTCTGCGGTTCTCAAGAAAAAACACAAAAAAAGCAGAGCAAACGGTTTTGTTCGTCCTGCTTTTTTGCATTATAAGTTTTCAGCCTGCAAAGTGAAAGCGGGCTCAGTCTGCGGACAAAGTTTTCTGCTGATATGCTCTATGCCGCCAACAGTTTCTCCACGCTGACCAGCTTCACGCAGAGTACAAACAGCTCAGCCGCTGCCTCCAGCTCCTGTGCATTGGGGAAGGTGGGAGCGATACGGATATTGCTGTCTTTCGGGTCTTTTCCGTAAGGGAAGGTCGCACCGGCGCCTGTCATGACAACGCCCGCCTCCCTGCATTTTGCCACGATCGCCTTCGCGCAGCCTTCCATCGCCTCGAAGGAAATGAAGTAACCGCCAAGCGGCTTCGTCCACTCACCGATGCCAAGCCCGCCAAGCTCCTTGTCCAATATGCCGAGCACAGCCTCAAACTTCGGACGCAGGATCGCAGCATGCTTCTGCATATGCGCCTTTAATCCTTCTACATTTTTAAAATATCTCACATGACGCAGCTGGTTGATCTTGTCATAGCCGATGGTCATAATCGACATGAATTTCTTCGTCTCCTCCACATTCGCCTTAGAGGATGCAAAAGCCGCAATACCGGCTCCGGAGAAGGTAACTTTGGATAAGGAGCTGAACTCGTAGAC
>VSOD01000214.1 GCA_009774655.1 Lachnospiraceae bacterium | reverse complement strand
CTATATTCTGGAGCAGTTTGAGAAATGGGCGGGCTATAAGTTCCGGCCGGAATTCATTGTGGATCAGGGATATCATAATTCCATTTTCCGCGTGCCCTCGAAAGAATTTAAGGACTTTATCGAGTTCCAGCAGATCGAGGTGTCGAAGCTGGCGAAGGAACTGGTGGACATCGTGCACAGCTACGGCAAGGAAGCCATGATGTTCCTTGGCGATCACTGGATCGGAACAGAGCCTTTCGGCAAATATTTTGCGAACATCGGTCTGGATGCCGTGGTCGGTTCCGTGGGTGACGGCGTGACGCTGCGGATGATCTCCGATATCAAAGGCGTGAAATATACGGAAGGACGGCTGCTTCCTTATTTCTTCCCGGATGTCTTTACCGAGGGCGGAGACCCCATCGGCGAGGCGCAGGATAATTGGATGAAAGCGAGAAGAGCGATTCTTCGTTCCCCGCTTGACAGGATCGGATACGGCGGTTATCTGAAGCTGGCGGCAAACTGGCCCGGATTTATCGACCAAGTCAGTCAAGTGGTTGGCGAGTTTCGGCAGATTCATGAGAATATGCAGGGAACGCAGGCTTACAGGGCTCCTTTCAAAGTCGCTATCCTGAACTGCTGGGGCAATCTCAGAAGATGGATGGCCAATCAGGTGCACCACGCATTGTGGTACAGAGAAATTTATTCTTATGTGGGCGTGATCGAGTGTCTGAGCGGTATGCCCATCGACGTGGAATTTATCACTTTTGACCAAATCAGAGAGGGTATTGATCCGGACATCAAGGTAATTATCAATGCCGGAGACGCTTACACTTCCTGGAGCGGCGCGGAGAACTGGAAGGATGAGCAGGTGGTATGCGCTATCCGCAGATTCGTGGATGAAGGCGGCGGCTTTATCGGTGTGGGTGAACCCAGCGCCTGCCAGTATCAGGGGCGGTATTTCCAGTTAAGCGACGTGCTGGGCGTGGACAGAGAACTGGGCTTTTCCATGAGCACGGATAAGTACAATGAACTGAATCCGGAGCATTTTATCCTGGAGGATACGCCGGGTGAGATCAACTTCGGCGAAGGGAAGAGCCGCATCTATGCGCAGGGCGAGCATTACCAGATCCTGAATATGGACGGTAAGTACAGCCGTCTGGTTGTCAACGAGTACGGCAAAGGACGCAGCGTCTACTTTACGGGACTGCCTTATTCCCCGCAGAACTGCCGGATCCTGCTGCGCGCCATCTACTATGCGGCCCACCAGGAAGCGGAGATGATGAAGTATTATGTGACAAATATGGATACGGAGCTGGCTGTGTTCGAGAAGACCGGCAAGATTGCTGTCATCAATAACTCCAAAGAGCCGAAACAGACCGATCTGTATGTGCATGGCAAGCTGCAGGAGCATCTTGATCTGCAGCCGATGGAGATGCGCTGGGTGGATATCAGGTCCTGATGTGCTGACTCTTTGTGAAAATAAATAATTAGGTGTAGATTTTCTACTAAAAACTTGGTAAAATATAACATATAGTTGGATGGGTCGCGGAATAAGTGAATGCGGACTGCAATAGACCTGCCAAGGAAAAGGAGGAATTTTTATGCAGAGTAAAGCTGAAAAAATCAGATCAAAAGATCATCCTGACGATGCCCTTAAGGTAATCCCGGGACATTTTGTGACACCGAATTCCCATGTAAATTATTTTCTGGATATGACTACCTTGAAGTGCAGGCTCAGTGAGGCATCTGCGGCAGCCAAAGCCCTCAGCGGACAGATTTCGGCGACCACCGTTGTGGATACCATCGTGTGTCTGGACGGTTGCGAGACGATCGGCGCATTTTTAGCAGAAGATTTGACCAGGGCGGGTATTTATTCCATGAACTCCCACAATACGATCTACATCGTAACGCCGGAATACGTGAACTCCGGACACCTTGTTGTCAGAGAGAATATGGTTCCCATGATCCGGGACAAGAACATACTCCTGCTTCTGGCATCCGCGACGACAGGCCAGACCATCGTGAAGGCAGTGCAGGCGCTCAAATATTATGGGGCGAAGTTCAGCGGGATCAGCGCCATCTTCAGCGCGGCCAACAGCGTGCTCGGTATGCCGATCCACTCCCTGTTCACCACGGCGGATATCCCGGAATATAAGACCTACAGTCCGGAAGGCTGCTCCATGTGCAGAGACGGGAAGAAGATCGATGCTTTTGCGAATGCATCCGGGTAGTCTATCGTAGATTAACCGGAAGAAGATCAGGAAGAACAGGCGGAGCGCTTGGATCTGGGATATCGGCACGGTACGATTGCAAATATCCGGATCCGACAGATTCAAGACTATTGATACTATTATAATAAAGAAGAGAGTGAATGGATGAAGGTTCATTTGCTCTCTTCCTTGTCTGCTTTTGAGCAGAATACAGGAATGCAGCTGGTGCAGAATATCAGATATAGATGCAAAACGGATGCTGTGGGATACGGCCTGCAGACAGAATAAGGAGTAACGGGCAAATATAAGATGACAACCAAAGGCAAGATCTTGATCGTAAAACTTCATAACAGATTATGTTCCCTGCTGATCCGGGATAACCGGATCCTTTCCATACAGGTGCAGAAGCCAAATGACCATGCGGTAGGCAATATCTATATCGGCAGGGTGCAGAACATCTCGGAAAATATCGGGGCGGCCTTCGTGAATCTGGGGCAGGGGTATCTTACCTTTCTGCCGCTTGCGGAGACCGGAAACGCGGTCGTTACAAACCGCATCTATAACGGAAAGCTGAAGGTACAGGACGAGATTCTTGTGCAGATCGTCAGAGAACCCATGAAGACCAAGCAGGCCGGTGTGACAGCCAATCTGTCTTTGTCCGGCAATTATGTGGTGGTGAAGAATAACGGCGGTAAGAAAGCGCCCATACAGGTGTCGTCCAAACTGAACCGGAAGCAGAAGAACCGGTTTACGGCCCTGGAAGCGCTGCAGGAGATCGGCAGTCACTGTCAGGTGGTGGTCCGCACCAATGCCGGCGGGCTTAAAGAAGAGACGCCGTTAATCGAAGAAGCGGCAGCGCTGGCCGGGAAACTGGCCCATATCATGGAGATTGCGGACAAGCGTACCTGTTACAGCTGCCTGCATACGGCAGCGCCGGATTACCTGCGTTTCATCCAGAATGCCTACACCGCGGAATATGATGAGATCGTGACCGACCTGCCGGAAGTATATGCGATCCTGCAGGAGGAACTGCCGAAAATGTCCCTGTCGGTTCCGGTCCGTCTCTACGAAGACGATCTGCTCCCGCTGTACAAACTGTATGCGGCAGAGACCCGTCTACAGGAACTTCTGGATAAAAAGGTATGGTTGAAATCCGGCGGTTATCTGGTCATAGAGCCCACGGAGGCGCTTGTCTCCATCGACGTCAATACCGGAAAATGTGAGCGGGGACAGGACAAGGAGGCGACCGCCTTTGCGGTCAATCTGGAGGCTGCCGAGATGATCGCCCTGCAGCTGCGGGCGCGCAACCTCTCCGGCATAATCCTCGTTGATTTTATCAACATGAAAGACAAAGACCGGGAACAGAACCTGATGGAGCATATGCGCAGCCTGCTGCACAGAGACAGCATTCCCGCCGATGTGGTGGACATGACAGGGCTTGGATTGATGGAGATCACACGCAAGAAGGTGATGCCCAGTCTTGCCGAACAGATGCGGCAGACCTGACGCGGCCCGATATTCTGTAAGGTCTGCATTAAGTTCATAGAAAGAAAGGGTGGCAGAATTTCATGGAACTTTTGAAACTGGAAAAAATAAAAGACGGAAGATATCTGAAAAATTATGAACTGACCTATCGCAATAAGGCAGGCAAAGAGAAGAAATATGAGATTGTCAGCCGCAGCGAGATCGCCGGGCCGGAAGCCATCGGCAAACGGGTCAGCGGCGTCTCCATCGTGGCCTATCACGCAGATAAAATGCTGTTGCTTCGGGAATTTCGCATGGGTGTGAACCGCTTTGTGTATAACCTGTGCGCCGGAATGCTGGAAGAAGGCGAATCTTTAGAAGAGTGTATCCAGCGGGAACTCTACGAGGAGACGGGACTGTCCGTGGGGAAAATCCGGGCCGTTCTGCCGCCGTCCTTTGCAGCAGTGGCTTTCTCCGACGTGAAGACACAGATCGCTTTTGTCGAGGTGGACGGGGCTTTCGAAGACCACACCTCCGAGAATGAACAGATTACCGCCGGATTCTATACGAAAGAGCAGGTGCGGGAGCTGTTGGAAACCGAAGAGTTCAGTTCCAGGGCACAGATCGCGGCGTATTTTTTTACCATAGCATAGCAGAGGAGCAGGAGAAGAAAAGTACATGGACCGGGAGATTCTTTTTAAGACAGATGACTTTATATTTTCATACAGAGTAGGCGGATTGCTGATCAGAAACGATAAAATACTGCTGCAAAAACCCAGAAATGATTATCACTCGATTATCGGGGGCCATGTATCCTGCTTTGAAACAACTGCTGAAACATTGAAGCGGGAATTTGAAGAAGAAATTCATGCAGAAATAGGAATAGACCGCTTATTTGCTGTCGGCGAAATCTTTTTTCACTGGGGACAAAAACCATGTCACCAAATCTGTATGTATTATAAAGTTCATCTGATGAATGAGCAGGATATCCCATTAGACGGGATTTTCCACGGATATGATGTTTTGGATCACGAAAGAATCGATTTGGATTTTTGCTGGGTTCCGCTGGAAAGATTAAAGAATGGATTAAAGGTATACCCACTGGAGTTGATACCGCATATTTTAAATGACAATAACGAGATCGTACATTTTGTCTCGAAATAAAACAGTAATTATTCTGGGAGCAAAAGAAAATGCAGATAATCGAGGTCGTTTATTCGCCTCTTTGCGAGGCCACCGGTGCAATGATCGGGAAGCTGAGACAATGGCTTGAAGGAACAGATGTGCAGATCAGGCTGTTTTCATTTGACCACTGTCCGCAGAGATTAAAGAGTAAGTTTAAAAAGGGAGAAAACTGCTTTATTGACATTTTTTATTGTGAAAACAGGATTGATTCTGTTCCGCTGCATTGTGACAGAATATATGAAAGTTTAGGCATTCAGGCATCGGTCAAACAGAAAATTGACAAAGAGGTAATGACATTTCCTGCAATTACAAGCCTGCAGCTGAACAAAGCGTTCAGATCCGGAGAAATCTCTTTCCACCCGATCAACCAGGAGAATTACATGGAAGAGATGACAATGTGCCTGTGTAATTACCCGTTTGGAAATCCGCCCGAACAATTTCACAAAGAGTGCATGGCGATAAAATCGCAGGTATTTTCCGAAATCTGGAGCAGGGAAAAGACAGCAGGCGTTTATGCAAAATACAAAGATTCCGTCATTGGATTACTGGAAGTAATGCCCCGGGAGATTTTGAGAAAATATGGTTATATGACCGGCACAACAGGAGATGACAGTACATATCTGTCAATCGGCTGTTATGAAGTAGGTTATGGTATTCCACGGATTGATATGATCGATCTGCTGATGCAGCAGCTGACGGAAGTATTCCCGCTGTTTAGCCGCAAACAGATTGAAGGAATTGGAATTTATGATTGGGCCGATGGTTTTAATCCATATTGGGTTTATGAAAAATACGGGTTTAAAGAAATAGAGAAATTAGCAGAAAATACAGTCGTGATGTCCAAAACGATAAAATGAGGAGAAACAGGGTCCGGCCACAGAGTTCAGAAAACGAAAACAGGGATCGGTTTGACTGTCCATCGGCTTTTTGATATACTGAGCCTGTATACATACATGTGTCCCGTATCAAACCTGGTATAAACGTTTCGTGAAATGGGCACAAGTCAGAGAAGAGGTAACGCAGGGATGTATAAAATTATGCTGGTGGACGACGAGCCTCTGGCGCTGCTTGGGATGGAGGAAATCATTGACTGGAACGCAGAGGGTTTCACCGTCGTGGCAAGCTGCAGCAGCGGAACCGAGGCGCTGGAACAGGCGGAGAATCTGAGTCCGGATGCAGTCGTTACAGATATACGGATACCGGATATGACCGGGATCGAGCTTTTGGAGAAGATTCGTAAAATACGGCCTCAAACGGAATTCTTTGTCGTGAGCGCGTATTCAGATTTTGAAATGGCAAGAGAGGCTATCCGGCTTGCGGCACTTGATTATGTATTGAAACCTTTATCGGAAGAAGAATTTCTAAAAGCGGCCGGGTGTATGAGAAATAAACTCGACCAAAGACAGAAAAGGAAAGAAGAGCAGCCGCTTCGGATCGACAAAAAGAATCCGGTCTTTCCGGCATATCAGAGCAGGGGAAGGAGCTGATATCTTCTTCTGGCATTTCGCAGGGATCACCTGCCGTCAAAATGCGGCGGCGAGACACTGTGGCGCGAAATTGAGACAGAGGATTGCGTCGGTATTCTGACTGACAGGATCCTGCCGGAATATCCTGCCAGGATCGGTATCAGCATCGGTATGCCGGACTGTAGTGATGCGGCATTCATGCTGCGTTCCGCTTTTGCCTCGCTGCAGGGTGGTTTTCGGTTTTGCAGTGCACAGGAACGCGGTAAATCCGAAGTGTCAGCAGCGGATATTCAACTATATCTGTTCGAACATCTGAGCGAGGATATATCTCTGGAACAGCTGGCACAGAACTTTTTTATTACGAAGACCTACTGCTGCGACGTATTTAAGAAACAGTCCGGGGATACGGTTCTCGGTTTTCTGAAAAAGATCCGTCTCAACTTTGCAAAAAGACTCCTGGCTGAGACGACACTTTCTTTGCCGGAGGTGGCGTGGCGCTGCGGTTACAGGGATTACTCCCACTTTGGCAAACATTTCAAAACAGATGTCGGAAGTTCTCCGGAGTTGTATCGCAGGCAGGTCAGAGAAGCCTGTTTTCAGGAGGGACGATGACCTCGATCACGGTGTAGTGATTTTCTTTGGAACGGATCAGGATGTCTGCCTGTTCCCCGAAAGCCAGTTTCATACGGCGGTAAATATTGGACAGCCCGATGCTGTAAGGGGTAATTGCCGGCTCTGTCGTTCCGGATTTTTCGGAACGTACAGAGCCGTTTGTGTGCTGTGCAGCCGGTACTGCCGACGCCTGTCTCATTTGTTCTGTCACCCAGTTCAGGGTTATTTCATCCATACCGATTCCGTTATCAGCGACCTGGATCACCAGAAGACCGTCACGGCAAAATGAACGAAGCAGGATAAGTGATGTCCGCACCTTTATCCGGGAAATCCGGCAGTACGCCGCAGTCCGGGAACTGGACGAGGGTATCTT
>VSOD01000213.1 GCA_009774655.1 Lachnospiraceae bacterium | reverse complement strand
AAGGGGGGAGAAGTCAATCTTTATACCCGTCCCCGGCGTTTTGGTAAATCTTTGACCATTAGTATGCTCAGGGCTTTTTTTGAAATCGGGGGAAACAGAGAGATATTTGACGGTCTGAGGATTGCGGAGGAAGCGGCGCTCTGTGAGCAATATATGGGCCGGTTTCCGGTCATCTCCATCAGCTTGAAGGATGTGGAGGGGGATGATTTTGCAGCGGCCCGTTCCATGCTGTGCTCCGTGATCGGCAGTGAAGCGCTGCGGTTTCAGTTCCTGACAGGGAGCGGGCGCCTTACGGAGAATGAGAAGGAGATGTACAGACAGTTGACTGTGATAGACGGAGGCAGCGACGGGGTGTTCGCCATGTCAGAAGCGGTGCTGACGGCCAGCCTGAAAACACTGTCCATGCTTCTGCATAAGCACTATGACAGCAGGGTCATCATCCTGATTGACGAGTATGACGTGCCCCTGGCAAAGGCAAATGAAAAAGGCTATTACGAGCAGATGGTGGCACTGCTTCGTAAGATGTTCGGCAATGTTCTGAAGACAAACGACCATCTGTATTTTGCCGTACTGACGGGATGTCTGCGCATAGCGAAGGAAAGTATTTTTACCGGTCTGAATAATATGAAAGTGATGACGATCTCGGATGTGCAGTATGATGAATACTTTGGATTTACCGATGAAGAAGTAAGGGCGCTTTTGAGATATTATGAGATATCGGATGCTTATGACATTATGAAAGAGTGGTACGACGGATATCATTTCGGAGATACGGATATTTATTGTCCCTGGGATGTGATCTGTTATTGTGATAAACTCCGGTCGGACAGGGCGGCAGCGCCCGGTAATTACTGGTCAAATACAAGCAGCAATGATATCGTGAGGCATTTCATTGATATGTCGGATGCGGGGGCGGCAAAACACGAGATCGAGCGGTTGATTGCCGGGGAGGCTGTAGTCAGGGAGATTCATGAGGAACTGACTTATAAAGAATTGTATGATTCGATGGAAAATGTCTGGAGTGTTCTGTTCAGCACCGGATATTTGACGCAGCAGGGCAGAACGGAGGGGGACTTCTTTCGATTGGTGATTCCGAACAGAGAGATTCGTAATCTGTTCACCGGGCAGATCATGAAGATGTTCCGGGAGCATATGCGTAAAGACGGCGAAGCGGTGAACCGGTTCTGTGAGTCTATGAAAAGAGGCGATGCTGACGGTGTGGAAAAGCAGTTTACGGAGTATTTGAAGAAGACGATCAGTATCCGGGACACTTTCGTGAGAAGGCCAACGAAGGAGAACTTTTATCATGGTATACTGCTGGGGATACTCGGATTTAAGGCGTCCTGGATCGTAACCTCCAACAGAGAATCCGGAGACGGGTACAGCGATATTCAGATACAGATCGAAGACGAGGAGATCGGAATCGCGATCGAAGTTAAGTATGCGCAAAGCGCTGATCTGGAAGCAGAATGCCGGAAGGCTTTGGAACAGATTGAAATGCGGGATTATGCGCAGGCACTTCGGGCGGAAGGGATGAAGACAATCTGGAAATACGCCATTGCCTGCTATAAGAAGCGGTGCAGGGTAATGGTCGAATAACCGCAAATCCATAAGAAAGATCAACAGGAAGATAAGGTTGAATAAATTCTCTGATGAGCAATTCAGCGCAACAGACTGAACAGGTTCAGTTAGAATTTGTGCTGCTTCGGAATAGAGGTAAAGATGACATACGAAGAATTCTGCAGTAAATTTCATATTCGGCTCAACGAACAGCAGTCGGAATCGGTCCGCTCCATAGACGGGCCGATTCTTCTGCTGGCGGTTCCCGGAAGCGGCAAGACAACCGTGCTGGTAACGAGACTCGGCTACATGGTTTATTGTGCCGGGATCGTTCCTGAAAATATTCTGACGCTGACGTATACGATTGCCGCCGCCCGTGATATGGAAAATCGGTTCCGTTTTTATTTTGGAGACAGATCTGGCAGTCGTCTGGAGTTTCGGACCATAAACGGGATCTGTGCCAAGGTGATCCAATATTATGGGAATTTGATCGGGAGGACGCCGTTTTCCCTGATGACGGAAAATGACAGGATCAACGGAATGCTTTCGGATATTTTCCGCAGGACGCAGGGCGATTATGCCACGGAAAGCGATCTGAAAGGCATTCGCAGCATGATTACTTACATTAAGAACAGGATGCTGACGGAGGAAGAGATCAGGCAGCTGGATGAGGAAATGGATGTCAGAATTTCGGAGATTTATAAGTCATATAACGAAGAACTGCATGCCGGAAACCTGATGGACTATGACGACCAGATGATATATGCTTATAATATTTTAAGAAAGAGTCCGGAGACGCTGCAGTGTTTTCAGGATCAATACCGGTATATCTGCGTGGATGAGGCGCAGGATACCTCGAAGATCCAGCATGAGATCATCAGACTGCTTGCCGGCCGGCGGGACAACCTGTTTATGGTGGGAGACGAGGACCAGAGCATATACGGCTTCCGTGCGGCTTATCCGGAAGCGCTTTTGTCATTTGAGAAGGATCATCCGGGGGCCAGGGTACTGCTTATGGAGGAAAATTTCCGCTCCTGTGCGCAGATCGTGGAGGCGGCGGACCGATTCATTCAAAAAAACATCCTGCGCCACGAGAAACATATGAAAGCGGCCAGAGCTGCCGGTGAGGAGATCGCGCAGATTCCATTGAACGATAGAAAGGCACAGTACGATTATCTGGTCAGGATGGCGGAGAGATGCCAGGCACAGACGGCGGTGCTGTACCGGAATCATGAGAATGTACTGCCTCTTGTGGATCAGCTGGAGCGGAAGGGGATACCTTACAGACTCCGCAATGCGGAGATGACCTTTTTTACACACCGTGTTGTAGCGGATATACGTAATATCATCGCCTTTGCCATGAATCCACGGGATACGGCGGTCTTTCTGCAGATTTATTATAAGATTGCTACCTATATCAAGAAGCAGGATGCGCTGCGGATCTGTGAGATCAGCGAGAGAGAAAACAGGGATATTATGGAGATTGCCCTGCGGAACGGACAACTGCCGGACCGGACGGCGCAAAGCTGCCGGCTGATCCGGATGCACCTGAAATGTCTTTTGACGGAGCGGGCGGACAGGGCGATCGCCAGAATCGTTTATAATATGGGATACGGGGATTATCTCGAGCGAATGGAAATTGGAGACAGTAAGGTGTTTATCCTGAAAATGATCGGACAGGGCGAAAACTCTCCGGGGCGGTTTGTGGAGAGGCTGGATGAGCTGCGGGCGATCATGGAAGGGAGAATGAAAGGCGGACAGGAAGAGGCTTCTGCCGTGTACAGAAACGGTATGCAGGATATACAGCCTGTCATTTTATCTACGATCCATTCCAGCAAAGGGCTGGAGTATGACAATGTCTATCTGTTGGATGTGATTGACGGCATATTTCCCGAAAGTGTACCCGCGAATGCCAAATCCATGGATGAAAAGGAACGGGAGAGTTACGAAGAAGAACGCCGCCTGTTCTATGTAGGTGTGACCCGGGCAAAGGACAGATTGTCGGTGTTCAGACTGGATCAGAAGTCCAGTCTGTGCGAGGAACTTGTGGGCAGGAAGAAGAAAGCGGTACAAAAAATGCGCAGGACTTTGGCGCAGGAAAGAGGGAATGCCGCAGCAGAAAGGCCTTTTATCCAAGAAGAATATGAGAAATATGCGGCGCAGATCGGGGAAGGGCTGATTATACGGCACAGGAAGTTTGGAGAAGGCGTGGTCGTGGAAGTGCAGGGGGAACTGGTGGTGATGCAGTTTGGCGGGATGCAGAAGACGCTTGGGATGAGGGTGCTGTATGAGAAGGATCTGTTGATCTTGTAATGTGCTTTTACACCTTGCCAGGGAAATAAAACCCGCTGTTTTCATTAACAGGCTATGTCATGCTTTCGTGATTCGTTTAAAATTGAATAAAACCTGAATATAAAGTACAATGTATAGAACAGATGTAAACCACTTTGTTGTAAGGGAAAGGGATTGAGATTCGCATGGAAAAAACAGTGGCGGAGTCCAGAATGGAACAGATCTATCAGGTGCGTCCGGAATACTTAAACGGTGCGGGGAGACTGTTCGGCGGAAAATTGATGGAGTGGATCGACGAGCTGGCCGGTCTGATAGGAATCCGGTATGCGCAGCGGGATGTGATAACGGCCTCCGTAGATAATCTGAAGTTTATCCGGGGAGCGTACCTGAAAGATTTGATCGTATTGATCGGGCGGGTGACCTATGTGGGCAGGACGTCGATGGAGGTGCGGGTAGATACTTATATAGAAAGCATCGACGGGATCAGGAAGCCCATAAACAGAGCCTACTTAACGCTGGTGGCGATAGACGAAGACGGCAGGCCAGTGGAAGTGCCGAGACTGATCGTTGAGACAGAGGCGGAAAAGGCAGAGTGGGAAGCTGGGATAAAAAGGCGAAAGATGCGCAGGCAGCGGCAGGAAGAAGGGTTTTGACCAGTGCCGAAGCATGCGGAAATATTGAGATTTCTTCGAAGTAATTATTATGCGCAGACGAAGAGTACAGCGGACAGGATCAGGACATTTATGGAGGAGAGTAAGCTTATGCTGCAGGTGGATGGAAAGGACTATTTGTATTTAATTTGGAAATCAGAGCAGTCAAGAACGCAGTATATCGTGGGGCAGCTGGTAAAAAACGGACAATATGAGTTTCGATATGCCAAGGAGGTTCAGGCTGCGCTGAATGACGGTTTTACACCTTTGCTTTGTTTTCCTGATGTTCAAAAGGTATATACGGATCGAAAACTTTTCCCGGTTTTTGCGAGTCGGTTACCGGATAAGAGAAGAAAAGATATTCAGGATATTCTAAAGAAATATGATTTAGAACAATATGATGAATATCTGCTTTTAAAGAGAAGCGGAGCCAGACTTCCGATTGATAATTTCGAGTTTATTGATCCGATCATGAATTTAGATGAAAATGTAGAACGAAAATTCTTTATTGCCGGTGTCAGGCATTATCGGGGCTGTGATGGTGAAAATTGTGAGAAATCACTTACGGTTACCAGAGGGGATGAGGTCATTCTAAAGAGAGAGCCGGGAAACCAGTATGATGAGAATGCTCGAGAGCAATAAGAAGATTGCATGCCATGTTTACTATGTGGATAATAAGAAGAATTGCAATGAATGTATCAGAGTCATTTTTAAATGTTTATCGTAGAGTCAAGAGCCAGTTTGGAAAAGCATAATTTGTCACAATCCCTTGTAATTGCAGATTATAAGGGATATCTTTTTATCATACAGGCGACACAGATACAAACAGGAAAAGAATGTGGATAGATCAGAAGGAGAACGAAGAAAAAAAGTTTCAACACTTTGCTCTTCTCATACGTTATCTATATGAAAGCGCAAAAGACAATGGATCTTGCTTGGGAAGGAGACAGGGGTGCAGGTATGATCGATGAACTGTATGATTCCCTCTATCAGGAACTCACAGGCTGGTGCACGGCCATGGCGGGCAGCAGGACGCAGGCGGAAGATCTGGTGCAGGAGGCATTTCTGCGGGCGATGTTGAACACCGGGCTACTTCAGGAGCTTGACGCCGGCAAACGCCGGGCCTGGATGTATCGCACGGTCAAAAACCTGTATATAGACAGGAAGCGCCGGGAAGCCTTTGAGACCATGGTGGAGCAGATGCCCGAGGAAGGGGTCGAGGATGCGGAATATGCGCAGGTGGATGATGCACAGCTTCTGGCTGTCCTGACGCCGGAGGAGAGGATGCTTTTTACACTGCGCTATCTGGAAGGCTATAATTCCGCGGAGCTGGGAAAAATCTTCGGCCTGCCTTCCGGCACGGTGAGATCCAGACTGTCGGATGCCAGAAGCCGCCTGCGGCAGTCGTTGGAGGAGACCGGCGGTCAGGGGAAACGAAGAGACGGCAAAAAGAGAGACCGGAGAAACCGGACTTAAAGAAAGCAAAGAGAAAGGGACAGGTGTTGACATGTCAGAGAAGAAAAAATTTATCTTAAATTGTGATGTATGTGATGCGAGAAAGATCAAGGAGGAGAGTCTGTCGGAGTACGAACAGATCATCATCAATGCGGATCTGATCCTGGTGGATGAGTATAGCCGGGATGTATTTCACAGGCTTCCCATAATGTGCAATGCGGATGAGATGCTGGATGTGGAGGGCGATGTGGCGGTGGTCTGCTCAAACGGCAACTACGAGATCGGCAGCGACACGGCGTTTCAGAAAAAGACCGTGTTGTGCGTGAACGGAAGGCTGGCCATTCATTCCGGCGCAGAGAAGGCTATGGAAAATGTCCTGAAGATCTGTGTCAATGGCAGCGCCAGATACCCCGAGAGCATGGCTCCTTTTCTGGACAGGATGCTTGTCAACGGAGAGGCGCGGTGTATTCCGGATGACTGTATCGAATTGAAATCGGTCTTTGTGATCGATAAGTATTTTCCGCTGCGGGCGAGACGGGACGGAAAGTATTACGTAGAGCGTAAGGTGGTGCTGACAGACAGGGATGTGGACGTTACAGCGCTCACAGATAAGAATGTACACTTTGTGACGAAGCGCTTCCTGGTGAGAGAGGAACTGGTTCCGCAGGCGGTGGTTCTGGTTGAGGAAAGCGTGGAACTGGATGTAGTACCGGAAGGTTTTGCTTATATAAGAGAGGGAGCGGTTTTGAACGAGGCATTGGTGGAGAAGTACGGAACAAAGATGTATATTGACGGCGATCTGACTTTGACGGACGGGAGCGAGCGCTGCTTTGACAAGATAGAAAAGCTGGTGATCAAAGGGGATGTGCTTCTTCTGAAACGGCAGTCGGAAGAGTTTGCCAGGGTGGATGCTTCCTACAGGAAGCTGGTATTTACGAAAGGACGGCATATATCGACCAAGGCTCTGCTCGTGGTGGACGAGAGGATGCTGGAAACCGCACCGGATGGCGTGGAGATCGTCAACAGCGCAATGGTGAAGGTGGAAAAGGATGTGGATCCGGAACTGATCATAGAGAGACTTTCCGTGAAAAACTGCGCCCAGATTTTTTGCAGTAAGGAACAGAAGAGCGCGCTGCATCTGGTATGTAACAATGTGGCAAAGATCAGTGACGAAGAGACACCGCTTGGTGAGGAGGGAGAGGAAGGCGAGCCGGACGGCATTTTGGGAATGTTGAAAAAGGCTGCAAACTGTAAAGTCGTCAATGCGGACACGTATCTTCTGTAAGGAATCTTTACAGTGAAACTGCGCACTATACGGTATTTATAGAAGGCA
>VSOD01000212.1 GCA_009774655.1 Lachnospiraceae bacterium | reverse complement strand
GTACCAGACCTTCGACGGTATCCTGTGCAGCATATTGTTATGGGCCGCCAGCTCATGCCAGACAATGGTCCTGTCCGGACGCATTCTGACCGCCGTATAAGACCACGGTGCAAATACCTCGCTTGTCAGGATCAGATCAAACTCTCTGTGCCGCCGCAGATATCCCCGCAGCCCCGGCATATACGGAAAACATCTGGGCATAAAAATTTTGTGCCATACAGTCTTCTGGTACAGAACCGTAAAGGGATACTCCTCCTCACGCAGCGGCCGGTAGTCCTGCGCCGCGATCAGCGTCACCTTATGCCCGCCATGAACGAACCCCATGCACAGGGCATAGATCATGGTATCCTTAATGGAGCTTACTTTTGGAATCCTGTTTGTCTCCGCCGTGTATAAGATTGGATTGATGATCAGTATCTTGCTCATTTCGTCGTTCTCCTTTAGCCGCCGCAGACTTTGAATCCCTGCCCGGCACACATTCCTGCCGGCCGCCGGCCGTACAAAGACCGGATTACGAGACCAAAAAGCGGTCCGCGATCTGCGAAACACCAAGCGTCTCTTTCAGCTTCTGTCCTTCCCGGCCAAATCCTGCCCCCAGCTGCGGATCGCCCGCCAGACGCAGCATCGCATCTGACAGTTCTGTCATATTTCCGGTGGGCACAAGCAGACCGTTCACCTCCTGCCGGATATACGTTCGGGAACCACCGCAGGGACAATCCGTGGCAATAACCGGAATCCCCAGCGCCAGCGCCTCCAGCATGGAATTGGATATTCCCTCATAGTCAGAAGACAGCACATACATGGCCGCCCCGCGTATCTCCTCCCTGACCTGCCGGGAAAACCCATGAAATATGACACTTCTGTCAATCCCAAGTTCCTTCGCCTGCTCCCGCAGAGCATCCTCCAGAGATCCCTGACCGTATAACTCCAGCGTATACGCCGGATACTGCGCCCGAAACCGGGCAAAAGCCTGCAGCAGCAGACTGTGATTTTTCTGCGGTTCCAGCCGTCCTACGGCGACGATCCTCTTTTCCCGTTCCCCGCTCCAGACTGCGGTGTCGCCAATCTCCACCGGATTCGGTATCACCAGCGCCTTTCTCCTGATCGCTTTTGGAAAAGAGTCGATGGCATCCTGCGTCTGACAAACGATCCTGTCAGCTCCCCGGTAAAAAAAGTTGCGGATATGCGGATGCTCATAGCGCTGCGGATCGTTCCGCTCGGAAATCAGAAAAGTATATTCCTTTCTGCATCCGATGACGGCCACCGCAGAAAAAACGGCCCCCATAACACTAAACGCCCAGATCCGACATCCTCTGTTGGCCCTGTAGTAGGACCGCATCCGCCGGATCCGCTCTATCCGTCTGCCAATACTGCCGCCGGAAGGCTCCCCCAGCGACACCACCTCGATACATTCATCCAGCGGGTAGGCCGTCTGATGTCCTGCAAAAAGAAGGATCGACACCGCAATCCCTCTGGCGGCATACTCATTCGCAAGCAGTGCCACCACCCGCTCCGTCCCCCCGCCCGGCATGTCCGGAACGACAAAGACGATCTTCCCTTTCACCATACCCGTACCTCCATATTGCCAATCTAAAAAAAATGCGCTACAATAAGACAAACTACCACACAAGGAGCCGCCGCCATGTCAGCCAACCCTTTTTTGAGCATCGTCATACCGGTTTACAACGCCGAATCCTATCTGCCCTGCTGCCTCGACAGTATTCTGGCGCAGCAGTTTACAGATTATGAAGTTATCCTGGTGGATGACGGTTCCACGGACCGTTCCCCCGCCATCTGCGATGCATATGCCGCCGGTCACTCACAGATCCATTGCCTGCACCAGGCAAACAGCGGCCATACGGCAGCCAGACAAACAGGCGTCCGCGCAAGTCTCGGAACATACATCGCCTTCGTGGACAGCGACGACTGGATAGCCCCGGAAATGTACGCCCGCATGTGCACTGCCGCCCGGGATACCGGCGCAGACATCGTGCACTGCAATTACATCTCCGTCATGCCCCACAAAGAGAAAATATGCGGCATCCCTTTTCCGTCCGGCTTCTATGACAAAAAAAGGCTTATGGAAACAGTATACCCTAATATGATCTATTTTGGAACCTTCTTCGTGTTCGGCATCGCCCCCAACCTGTGGAACAAGCTGTTTAGACGCAGCCTGCTGGAACGCTGTCTGTTCCGTATTCCGCACGACATCGTCGTGGGCGAGGACGGTCCCGTCACTTATTCCTGTATGCTGGAAGCCGAATCCGTCTTTTTCTGTGATGAGGCGTACTACTATTACAGGAGCAATGACAGTTCCCTCTGCCATCAGATGGACGTAAAACGCCTGATCGAAAACCACTCCATGTTCGAGACTTACGAACAGCTGATCGTTCCGGCGGCCCGCCCTTTTATGCAAAAGCAGCTGCATTACTTCTTCGTCTACCAGAGCCTGCTCACCTTCGTTCCGGTCTTTCGCTCGATCCGGGAAACATCCGGCGATTTCCGGCGGCTTTTTCTGGAGGAATGCGATAATCCATATATCCGCACAGCCTTCAAAGCCGTTCCTCTCAAGGATATCACCGGCCTGCACAACAAGCTCTACGCCGCCTGCATCCGCTGCCGGCTGTCCGGACTTTTTAAGCTGCTACTTTGATGTGAACTGTGTTCTACCAGGCACATGCCCATGCGATATACTCTTTAAAAAATACCGGATTTCCCTCGGTATCCGTCACTGCTATCGTCTTAACCCCGCTCACCGGCTCCTCGAAACGGAACAGACACTTTTTATTCCTGCCGGCATCCATCTGGTCTGCCTCGGCGATCACATTGCCCGCCGCGTCCAGAAGTTTCACCCGGTAAGCCGGCCGGTCAACCCGCAGGGGTCTTTCGATCAACACCTCGATCACATTCTGTCCCAGCGCCTCGTCCTCAATCTCATAAGAACAATGACGGCCTGCCAGCTCTTCCTCCACATTAAAACACGACGTCTCCTCGAAATAAAATGCCGTCCCCACCTGATACAGATTGATATTGCGGCTGTAGGCCCAATACTCCTCGCGCACCGGCAGGAAGAAAGCGTTTTCCGACAACAGCTTCCGGCCATCCTGCCAGGCTGTGTTGATCGTTCCCGCATACACGCGTTCATCGGAGATTTCGGCACCGGCCCAGCCCGTAAGCTGCAGGACAGGACTCGTCAGCCCAAAAAGAACCATCAGCAGTACAACACCCCAGCGTGCAGCCACAGCCTGACCCGCAGCAGCAATAAGTTCCTTCCTGCCGCCGGTCCTTCCGCACTTTTCTCTCTCCCTCAGCAGCGCACAGCCCGTCAACAACAGCATATAAAACCCCACATTGGAAAAAATCTCATATTTGCTGCCCATCTGCGCCGCCCCGATTTTCCCTACCGCCTCCCAGGAATCCGGAACACGCTTCACCGTTACCAGGAAAAAGGCTGACACAATCACCAGAAACAACGCCAGCGTATAGAAAATCACCCGCTGCCGGTCAACCTTTTTGCCGTGGGATAAAGGACGCAGCACCTGCACGACAAACCCTGCCGCCAGCACGACAAGTCCGGTGACTCCTGCGGCTCCCGCCAGAATACCGGAAAAGGGCATCCGCCACAAGATCTCCCGAAGCGGCGTCAATAAAACTGCACCCAGCTCCACCGCCAGTCTGCCGGCCAACCGCAGCCAGTACGCCGCCTGTCCCATGGACGCTGCATCGATCCAGCCGCCGCCGTCTCCCTGCCCGCCAAAAGAATACAAAAGCTGCAACAAAGACGCCGCTCCCGTCACAAAAGCAAACAGCCGCTCCCGCCTGCCGATGCTTTTCCAGAAAAGGAGCAGATAAAAAAGCATCAGCGGCAGCATCACCGCATACGTACCTTTGGACAGACAGATCAGGGACGCCGCGCCCAGCAGGCCGGCATAGACCCATCCGGGAAACGCCTCCAGATCAGCCACCAGAAGCAACAGCAGCAGATAGATCCCCCAATAGGCATGATTGGTAAAAAACAACGTCTCTTCACAAAAACAAGTCATCATCACAAGCATACACCACAAGATCCTGTTCGGAAACCGCATCAGACCTTTAAATGGCGGCAAGACAAAAAATGCCCACACCATGCTGCACAGAAGACAGGCCGTCCCCTGCATAAAATAGAGCGCGGCAGAAGCCGGCACCCGCAGCAGCTTCACATAAAAAAGCGTGATCAGGCGCGGCAGCAGCGGCAGATATCCAGCATCCGCGATCAGCAGATTGGCGGTCAGCTTTTCTTCCCTTGCAAAACGCAGGAAGTTCGTCACCGCTTCCGCATAAGTGGGTTCCAGATAAACAGAACTGTCCACCAGATAAATGACTGCCATAAAGAATACCGTCAGCACTGAAAACGCAAAAAAACAGGCCGGACTTTTCTCAGCCGATTTTCCTTTTTCCGCCCCTGCAAAAGCAAGAAACACCAGGATTGCCGCACACAGAAGCACGATTCCATAACACACCAGCCGGATCGTATATTCCGTCCCTGTCACATGGTAATGACAGGCCTGCGCCAACGTCGTCTGCTGTGCATTGCCGTTCAGACTGAAATTACCGAAACCGTAAAAGTCCGGCCCGACAGCAATCTCCAGCTCTCCTTCTGCCACACCCTCCGTGCGCAGCAAAAGCGTGGCCGTTCCGCTTTCCAGCTTCTTAAGCGGAAGTTTTTGCACCCTGACCCAGGTTCCACCCGTCATTTCGCCTATAGAAAGCCTCTGGGTATCCTGCCGCTCGCCCTGCTGCAGCGTATAGACCAGCTTTCCGGCGCTGTCAGGGCTGCTTTCGGATACGAAAAGCGCATAATATCCCTGCCGCCAGCTGCTTCCCTCCGGAATGGTCAGCGGCTGCATGATCTCCATACCGTCAGACAGCGTGATCCCATCGGCCAGGTCAGCAGCATCGCTTCTCACATCCACCGGCTCGCCGTTTACGATATAACGTGATAATGCCAGCAGAACCACCAGCATACCAACCAGAAACGGGATATATTCTTTTTTGCATCGTTTCATCATCAACATCATCCGTCAAACTATCTGAGCATCCATCGCTGCTCTTCACGCTCTCCATGCGCTTCCAATGCCACTGCACCGTCCCGGTAAGTGAGCGCCAGACCATTCTGCACGATATAGTATCCCTGCTCCGGTGTGCCGTACAGATTCCATAAGTAACTTACCTTGTCCTGTTCTTCGTAGAACATGTTCATGCCGTCGTCCATATACACGGTCAGCCCGGCGCCGTCTCCCGACTGCTCCACGGCCAGCACCTGCTCATTGCTGCGGAAACGCAGGCTGATCCCCGCCGCGGCAGAACTGCCGGACTGCTTCAGCTTTCTGCGGGATATATTGTGAAAATATATTTTCTGTTCCGGATTCTCTGCATCCACGTCCGCCCCTGCAGGCTGATCTAATGACACCAGTGTCACTTCCCCTTCTCTTTCCGCCACTGCCATATCCTGTGCCGCGTAAGGTGTCAAATAATAATACCCATCCAAAACGCCCGACGGCGTCTTTTCCTCTTCCTGATAAAACTGCGCCCGCGCTTCCTCCCCGTCATCCAGCGCAAATGTCTTATCAAACAGGTTTGTACTGCCAAGCAGCACCACCAGAATCACCGCTGCCACAGTGCCGCCCACCGGCGCGCCCAGCTTTCTCACAAGCTCTCTTTTTCCGGCAGCGCCGCGCCTGTTTTGCGCCATATAGGCAGGCAACCCCTCCACATAACGCAGCCAGTCAACAAGCCCCTTCACCCCGTAGGGAATCATGACTACAAAGTACGGAATCGTGTAGGAAGCGCTGGATTCCCATATAAAATGAAACAGATAACCGCCGAGAAAAATCACCGCCCCCAGCAGTTCCTGCACATTCCTGCTTCGCCAGTTTAAAAACACGTACAAAAGCATTCCGAAAAGCAGCAGCGTCTGTGCATAGTTCATCACCACGTAGAACAAAACGCTCCCCCGCCCTTCGATCAGACTCCGCACGGCTCCTGACAGTTCGATGGCCGCATTTCTTCCCTTCGTCCGATCCAGACCGATAAAAGAAGGGTCATTCCACTGAAAAGCGTTTTTGCGGGCAAAGAAGGTCGCTCCTTCATCCAGGGGATTTTCTGACATTCTTGTCAGTGCTTTTTTAATGTCTGTCCAGGAGGCCTCCTTCACCTTCTCCGCGTCATAATCGTACTTCACATAAATATCACCGATATAGCCGCTGTAACCGCCCGGCCCAAGCGGCGTCTCCTGCAGTCCCATCACAACCCAGGAGAGCATTTCCAGCCCTTCCCCGGCCTCATATCCGGACAGCTTCTCCACATACCTGTTGACTGCCTCGTTACATCCCGCCACGCCAAGGCTCATCAGAACGATCACCGACAGGGAAGCCAGCGCCCTGGCTGCATTTCTTTTTTCTGACACTAATGTCACTATTGCATCATAGACAAGAAAACAGGCCGCCGCGATCAGATAGATCAGACAGTTCATCTTGATGACCGTGGCAAATCCCATACAGATACAGGCCGGCAGAACATAGCGGTATTTTCCCGTATCCAGATATTTCGCAACACCGTAGACGGCTCCCAGAGACAACGCCATACCCGGAAGAATGCCGTACAGATACGTCACATAGAAAGCCAGCGGCGTCCACAGGAGCAGCGCCATATACACAAGAACAGGCAGCTTTTCCTCCTTTTTCCAGAAAAAAGCCGCCAGCTTCGACAGCAGCACATAGACCGCCGCCAGTGCGATCACATTGACAAACTGCAGACCGATATAATTGTCCACGCCAAATACAAAGGAGAGCAGATAATAAAACAGAATAATACCCGCCTGATACGGATACCGGAACAGATAACCGCCTTCCGCATAAGCTGAAAAATTCCCCTCCCGCCACTGCATGGCGATCCCGTAGACCTTGGCCGGGTCAGAACCCGGTTCCAGCTGCGTGATCAGAATCCAGAATGTCCAGAGTGCTACGGTAAAGAGACTGAGATAGCAGAAAATGCGGTTGTTTCCTGCATTCTCTGTTAGCTTGTCGTTATTTGCGTATGCATTACCTGTCTGACCGTATGCCTGTGTCTGCAGTGCCGGATGGCTTGCCCGCCTTTTCACAATCTGACGGATCAGTATGCCCACCGCGGTAAAGACCGCAAACACCAAAAGATGCCGCCAGGGATCGTCCGCAATGTTTCTTGTCCTTTCCATGCCGATTCCTGCTTCCGACGTAACAACACCGATAAAACTGGTGCTGAACAGGCTCTGCAGCAGCAGGCCCGATACGATCAGTACAAGCAGGATG